>JBIIVZ010000117.1:0-6763 GCA_044339175.1 Roseateles sp. | reverse complement strand
CGCCGATGGCGACCAAGGCGTCCAGCCCCAGCTCGCGCGCGTAAGCCAGCGTGCGGGCCGACACATCAGCCCCGCCTTCGCCGAAATAATGAAAGGGATCGCAGCGGTTATGGGTGCCCAGGATGGTGCCGCCCTGCGCCAGGATGTCGATCACCGCGGCGCTGTCGAGCGCCCGCACTTGGCGTGCCACCAGCCCGAGAAAGCCACGCTCGATCCCGGTCACGCGAGCGCCACATTCGTTGATCAGGGCCAGCGTCACCGCCCGTATCACCGCATTCAGCCCCGGGCAATCGCCGCCGCCGGTGAGGATGCCGACATGCATCGCAGGACTCCTTCAGTGGGACCCGAGCCGCTGCGGTGCCTATTTGCTCAGCGCCAGCTTGATGCCGAAGCCGATCAAAAACACACCCGCTAACCGCGTCAGCGTTTGCGAGACGAGCGGATTTGCGCGCAAACGTGCCGCCAGGTAATGCGCCAGCAAGACCATCACCAGGCCGTAAACAAAGGTCAATGCGGCAATCGTCACCGCCATCGCAGCAAAGGTCAGCAGGCCCAGATGCCGCGCTGGATCAACAAACAACGGGAAAAAGGCCATGTAAAAAACAATCGCCTTCGGGTTCAGCAAGGTGATCAGCACCGCTTGGCGAAAGTAGTGGCGCGGCCGTATGTTCAGCAACGGCACCGCGCCGGGCTTGGCGGTGAACATCTTGAAGCCTAGCCAAGCCAGGTAGGCCGCACCCAGCCACTGCACGACCTGGAAGGCCGCCGGGTAAGTGCCGAGCAAAGCCGCAACGCCTGCCACCGCCAGCCACATCAGCACCTGATCGCCGGCGATCACGCCCAGCGTGGCGGCCATGCCGCCTTTGATCCCGCCCTTGCCGGTGGAAGTGATCAGGGCCAAGTTGCCCGGCCCAGGAATCATCAAAAACACAATGATGGCGATCACAAAGGCGCCGTAATCTGCAATGCCGAACATACTGTCTCCGGTGGAATGAACTCCAGTCTAGCGCTTGGCCCTGGCAGCACTGATCGATCTGCCGACCCAGCCCAGCAGCGCAGCATCAGCGTGCCTTCATCGTGTCATCAACGTGCCATCAGCAGGTATTCGAACAACTGCGCACCGCCGGCCCCGCCCAGCGGCACCAGCAAGGCTTTCAGCAGCGGCTGCTCGAACAGCGGCGCGAAGGCACCGGTTTGATTGGCCTGGACCGAGGCAATCAAACGCTTGAACGGTTCCACCAGCACCAGCGTGTCGGCCGGCCCGCCCACCAGCCAGCACAGATCGGCATTCATGCTGGCCAGCGCACGGCTTCGGGTGGCCTCGCCCGCCAGCTTCAGCAAGGCAGCCAGCACGATCAACCACAACAAGTAGGCACTGACCGCCAACGCAATCGCCGGCGTCAAGGCCCAGTTGTCGAACAAGCGGCTGCGCGCCACCACCAGCAAAGTCAGCACCAGAAACGGGCCGATCACCAAGCGCGACACATACCGGGTGCGCCGGGCCACCACCTGAACATCCAACCAATCGTCCAGCAGGCTATGCACCGCCGGCAGCACAGATATTCCTTGCCGGTTCGCCGGCAAGGCCTGAAAACGGCGCAGCCACAAGGCCGATTGGGCGCTGCCGAACGCCTCGGCAAAATGCTCCAGCGTCTCTTTGGGATAGCCGGTGCGGCCGGCGTTCAGGTGGCTGATGAAGCGATAGGCCAGCATCGTGGCGTCGGCCACCGCCACCACCAACAGCGGCAACAGCAGCAAGTTGGCATACAGCGTCATTGCAATCAGCTCCCGATGAGCCACCCCGCGCACCGGCACTGCCGACTTCTGCCCATCACTGAAGCCAAAAAAGAGCAGATTCACCGCCACTAGGGTGACGAAGTACCAGAAGAAGGTGCGTGCCACTCGGGGTCGGCTCTGGCCGCGCGTGCAGTATTCATTCCACAGCGTCAAGAAATCGGTGCTGCCGCTGGGCTTGCGCCGCCAAGTCAGGATACTGATCTGGGTGAACCAGTCACGCAGCATGCGGCGCACCCGCGTGCGGGCGATCAGCACGGCCGGCGGTTCCGGCAAGCTGAGCCAAGCGGAGTCCCGATGCTGCAAACGGCGAGATTCGGACCAGGTGTAGTCCAAGGTGCAGAGCAGCAGCAGCAAGGCCAGCAGGTGAATCAAATGCGAAGGCCAGGCGCTGACGCCCTCCAGCCACGTGACCGGCTCGCAATCCACACAAGCAGGCCGCGCCGCACCCGGCCAAGCCAGCCACACCCAAGCGGCCAGCACCAGCAGCAAGATGCCCGCATGCAGCCGGTTCACGCCGGGCGGCCCGACCGGCCGCGCAGCCAAGCCCGGAGCAGTCGCTGCGGGCACCGTCGGCAGCACCGCCAACAACATCCCGAAAGCGGCCAACGCAGCCAGCAACAGCGCTTGCACCAAACTGATCTGCTCGGGGCTGACGAACTCGATCAACGAGCCGAGGATGAAGGCGCACAGCGCCGCATGCAGGGCCGCCAACACCACGGCCGGCAAGCGCAGCGGCTGTGCGTCGGCCGGTTGCGGCAGCTTCAAATAGGCGCTGCGCGCTTGCCGCAGCGCCGGCGTTGACGGCCACACCAGCAAGCCGCCCAGCATCAGCCCCGCAAACAGGCAGGCCACCAGCGCACGGGGTGCCGCCGATCGCGCGGGCCGCATCTGCAAGGCATAGCCACTCAGCGGCACTGCGCCGTTACGGCCGATCTCGTACAGGGACGGGTTCTTCAAGGCCAAGTCGGCCACAGTGCGTTCGGCGTTTGCGCATTCGCTGCCGGTACAACCGGCGCGGCGGGCGGCCAGATAGGTGGCGGTCTGATACACATCCCGCAGCGGCGGCGTGCCGGCTTGCAAATTGAGCTGCCCCGCCACCTGCGGCGCATAAAACTCCAGCGGCAAACTGCTAGCAACGATCAGGTTGCGGGTGAAGGCCCGCACGCGTGGATGCAAATAGCGGGCGTCCATGTCGGTGGTGAAAAAAACCTTGTCCGAGAACGTGTCGTGCAGCGCTTGCAGCACCAGCAATTTGTCGTGCACGTCGTTGCCCAGAATGCCGATCGCCCCGATCGCGTTGCCGTTGGCAAGACCCTTGCCGCCGCTGCCCAGATCGCCCTCGCTCTCCTTCAGGGACTGCGCCAGGCGGCGCAAATAGTCGAGCTGGTCGCGTGACTCCGGCCATTCCAGCCGGGCTTGACCCGCGCCGGACGAATCGTAGCCAGCACCTGAGCCCGACTTGGCCGAGCTTTTGTCGGCGCTGTCGCGCCCGGCGTCGCGCGTGGTGACCCCGTCAAGGCCACGAAAGAAGTACACCACCTCCACGGCCAGATGCGGTGCGGCCTGCTTGACTTGCGCTTGCAGCACTTCCACCAACGCTTGCGAATACAGCGAGTCGCGCTCTGCCACCAGCACCAGGCGGCGCGGATGCGTCTTCGGAATGCGCAGCACCAGCTCGCCCACCAAGCGCTCGATCAGCGCGTCGTCGGTGCCTATCGTGCGTTCGAAGCGAGCTTGGTCGAGGGCTCGTTCGCCCAGCATCTTCTTGAAGCTTTCGGTCAGAAAACTCTCAAGGTTCTGTTGCTTCAGCTCGTCCAGAAAACTGTCCGGTGCGGTCGACCCTGCGCTGTAGAAATAGGCTCGGGCCAGCATCCGGTAGCCCTCGGTGGCAGATTGCAGCGCGGTCAATTTGGTGCAGCCTTGAGTGGACGGGTCGATCACGCAATCGCAGTAGGGCGCAAGTGGGTCTTGGCCCGGCACCTTGACGACGGGCGGACCCGCCACATCCAGGTTGCCGAAGCGGGCCAGCGTCACGCTGTCGCTGCGCAAATCCTTCAAGGCCAATCGCAAGGCGTCGGTGGACGACGGGCCGATGACCGCCAAGCTCGGTCTGGAATCATCGCCGGCGAAGCACATTTTTTTGTCGCGCTGCTGTTGCGGCCCAGCTCCGAGCGAAACCTCGAGCAAGCGTGCCAGAGCCGTCAGCTTGGGCGCGGGCAAGGCCGATTCATCCACCCACAGCAGCGCCACTTGCTCGAAGCGCCAGTCCTTCGGCGGGCTGTCTGCGCTTTGCTTGCGATGGCCCGACAACACCTCGAAAGGCACGACCAAGCGCCCTTGCGCCGCTTTGTTGGGCGGTTTGGGCAGCGTCAAGTCGGCCAGATCAAACTCCAGCAGGCCGATGCGCTCGGCGTTGTCCGGCACATAGCCCTGCGCCTGCAGCCCGGCAAGCACCGCGTAGCGGGTGCGCCGCCGTCCTTCTTCAGCGCCGACAAAGGGGTTGCCGGGCACCAAGGCCACGATGACCAGGGACTCCGCCAGACCGCCCTGCCCGTCGGTGTTCAACTTGGCCGGCAATGATGCGGGACTGCGCACTCCTGCGGCCCCGGCATTGCAACCAGCGAACGCTTGAGGGCCAGACTCATCGCCCGATCGGTTGCCCGCCTTGCCGACACGCTCACAGCGATCGGCTCGCTCCGCCTCATAGCGACGCATGGCGGCAAAGGGGTCTTCCCAGAGCCGCGCATCCACCTCCAGTTCGGCGTTCAGGGTGATCTGCGCACGCTCTTTTTCGGGCGGTCGGAGCTGATCGAACGGGTGCGGTACCAGCAAGGTACTGCCGACAAATGCCGCCAGTATCCCCATGCTGGCCCAGGGAATGCCACCGCCTTTTGAGTCCGACATCGCAGCCTCCCACATCGTTTGCTTGCAACGATGGGGAACTTGTCAGGTCGCGGTGAGGGCGTCAATCCCGCAGCTCACAGCAGCCTCAAGCAGATCGCTATCCCAGCAGAACTAGCTCTGCAGCGATCACTGCCCCTTATTGCACCGTCTCGCTGCCGCCCGGCTGCGCCAGCTCGGCGGCGAACAGCTCACCCACATCGATCGCATCAAAATGGTATTGCACGCCGCAGAACTCGCAGCCGATCTCGACATCGCCGCGCTCGACCAGCACCGACTCCGCTTCCTCGCGGCCCAGGCCTTTCAACATTTGCCCGACCCGCTCGCGCGAGCAGTTGCAAGCAAAGCGAGGCTGCAGCGGCTCGAAGCGGCGCACCGTTTCTTCCCAGAACAGGCGGCGCAGAATCGTCTCGGCATCCAGCTCCAGCAACTCGGTTGAGGTCAGCGTGGAGGCCAGGATGCTGATGCGGTTGAAGGCGTCGGACAAGCCGATATCGTCCTCATTGCGGCCCGTTGTAACGCCCTCAGCCAAGTTGCCTTCACCCTGCATCGGCATGCGCTGTATCAGCAAACCGGCGGCCACCTCATCGTTGGCCGCCAGCACCAGCCGGGTGTCGAGCTGCTCGGACTGCAACATGTAATGCTCCAGCACCTCCGAGAAGTTCTGCAGCGGTTCGCGCTGATCGCCATGCAGGGGCACCACGCCTTGGTACGGTTGCTGGCCCGGCAAGCGGTCCTTCGGGTCGAGCGTGATGGCGCAGCGGCCTTGGCCGTGCACATTCAACATCGCTTCCAGCTGGGCACCGGCCGGCACCTCGCCGATCAGCTTGGCGGTGGCCCGAAAGCTCAGATCCGGCTGCACCTCGGCCACGGCCAGCTTGACCGGACCGTCGCCAAACACTTGCAGCACCAGCGCGCCGTTGAATTTGATGTTGGATTGCATCAGCACGGCGGCAGCGGCCATCTCGCCGAGCAGCGCGCGCAACTCGGGCGGGTGCGCACCCAGCGCCTCGCGGCGTTGCAGCACTTCGCGCCAGCTGTCGGTCAAGCGCACCAACATGCCGCGCACCGGCAGGCCTTCAAATAGAAATTTATGCAGTTCACTCATCAGGATATTTTCTTCAGGCCCGTCGAATAGCGACGGGCGTTGTCCACGTAATGCGCAGCGCTGGCTTTCAAACCTGCGATCTGCTCGGCGCTCAACTCGCGCGCTACTTTGGCCGGGCTGCCCACGATCAAGGAGCCGTCCGGGAACTCCTTGCCCTCGGTCACCAAGGCACCGGCACCGACCAGGCAATGACGGCCGATCTTGGCCCCGTTCAACACCACCGCGCCGATGCCGATCAGCGAGAAATCGCCGACCGTGCAGCCATGCAGCATCACTTGATGGCCGACGGTGACGCCCTCGCCCAGCACCAGCGGGAAGCCATGGTCTGCATGCAGGACCGAGCCGTCCTGAATGTTCGTGCCGCGCCCGATGGTCAAAGTTTCAGTGTCGCCGCGCAGCACCGCCTGGAACCAGATGTTGACGTCCTCGGCCAGCCGCACCCGGCCTATCACTTCGGCGCTGTCGGCGACCCAGGCGGACGCCGCAATGTCGGGGGTGTCTTCACCCAGCTGATAAATAGCCATCCAAGCTCCCGGTGAGAAAATACTGATTTTAGTTGGCCTGCCGACACTGCTTCGGTAAAGCCCAATCGCCTGGACTCTATGGAAATCCGCAATCAAGCCCTGCAAGTCCTGTGCATCTGCGATCCGGCCGAAAAAGCCGCTGCCGCGCAAGCGCTGTACGCCCAGGCATTGACTGGCCTGCCGCTCGAACCTTCGCTGCAACTGACCGGCCCGCCCGACCTGCCCGGCCGCCCGGCCAAGCCGGAGTTGATGTCGGCCTTGCAGGTACCGAATCGCTCGCCGTTCACTCTGGAAGGGCGGGCGGCCTTGCTGCATGCCATCACCCACATCGAGTTCAACGCCATCAATCTGGCACTCGACGCCGTCTGGCGCTTTGCGCAAATGCCGCGCGAGTTCTATCTCGATTGGCTGCAGGTCGCGGCGGAAGAATCGC
>JBIIVZ010000116.1:0-6775 GCA_044339175.1 Roseateles sp. | reverse complement strand
CCCCACATCAAACCCGCGCCGAGCGCAAAAGAAATTCCAGTCCACATATTCAAGATGATGCCTGACTCATCTTGGACAAAAAAAGGCCGGACATCGCGAGCAATATCCGGCCTGATCACCTGCGCTGTCTGCCTCCGAGCCTGACTGGGCTCACTCTCCATCGTTTGATGGTTGATTGTGAGAATTTGTAAGCGGGGCGGGCTCAGCGTTTGCCCTTGCTCGGGCCTTGTTTGGGCGTTGTGCGGTCTGCTCCGTTTGTGGTGCTCTCGGGCTCAGAGGGTGAGAACTTTTGTAGCGAGCGGCTGTCAGGCTAGGCGGGAGGAGCGCAGGGACCGGAACGTACTTTGGGTACGTGAGGATCACGAGCATCCGACCAACGACGCATGGCGGCCGCGCAGTAAAAAGTTCTCGCCCTCTCAAGCCAAGGCTTCGTCCAGCGTTTCGACCCAATGCCGTACCGGCGTGGCTGTGCCGCTTTGCAGGTGCTGGATGCAGCCGATATTGGCGGACACGATGGTGTCGGCCTCCAGCGGTGCCAGCGCTTGCAGTTTTTGGTCGCGCAACTGCTTGGACAAGACTGGCTGCAGCACCGAATAAGTGCCGGCCGAGCCGCAGCACAAATGGCTGTCGCAAGTGGCCAGTTGCAACTCGAAGCCGAGCTCGCGCATGCCGGACTCGACACCGCCGCGCAATTGCTGGCCGTGCTGCAAGGTGCAGGGCGGGTGGTAGGCCAGTTTGGGCAGCGTCTTGCCGGCCAAGCGGTCTTTCAGCAGCGGCACCAGGGATGGCAGCAGCTCGCTCAAATCCACCGTCATGGCGCTGACCCGGGCGGCCTTGAGCGCGTAATCGGGGTCGTCGGCCAGCGCGCGGCCGTAATCCTTCACGGTGACGCCGCAGCCGGAGGCGTTCATCACCAGCGCCTCGATCTGCCCGTCCTCGCTGTGTCCATCGATCAGCGGCCACCAGGCGTCGATGTTGCGGCGCATATCGGCCAGGCTGCCGGCATGGTCGTTCAAATGGCCACGGATCGCGCCGCAGCAACCGGCACCATCGGCCACCAGCGTCTGGATGCCGGCAGCGTCGAGCACGCGGGCGGTGGCGCTGTTGATATTGGGCAGCATGGCCGGCTGCACGCAGCCCAGCAGCAAGCCCATCTTGCGCGGGGCTTGGCCCGTGCTGCCCGCCCCGCCCGTTTTGTTGGCAACTGGCCAGTCGTGCGCTTGCCGGGGTGGCTTGCCCGGCACCTTGTCCTTCAACGAGGCGGGCAGCAGCGGGCGTACCAGCTGCCCCAGCTTCATTGCCGGTTTGAAGGCCGGTGAGGTCAGGCCTTCCTTGAGCAGCCAGCGCACCGCCTGTTCGGCTTTGGGGCGCTCGACCTTGGCTTCGACGATGTTGCGCCCGATTTCCAGCAACTGCCCGTATTGCACGCCGGATGGGCAGGTGGTTTCGCAGTTGCGGCAGGTCAGGCAGCGGTCCAGGTGCAGCTGGGTTTTGCGCGTCGGCTCGGCACCTTCCAGCACTTGTTTGATCAAGTAGATGCGGCCGCGCGGCCCATCCAGCTCGTCGCCGAGCAGTTGGTAGGTCGGGCAGGTGGCGTTGCAAAAGCCGCAATGGACGCAGCGGCTGAGAATGTCGGCGGCCGCCGCACCGGCGGGCATGCCTTGAAACTCGGAGGAGAGTTGGGTTTGCATACGGGCCTCGGGTTCAGAAGAAACGTGCCGCGAACGGCATCAAAAGGGAAGCCAGCAACACTTGCAGGCCCAGCGCCAAGCCGGCATAAGCGCCGGCGTCAGGGTGCACTTGCATGGCTCGCGCGGCACCAATGCCGTGGGCGGCTGTGCCCAGCGCAAAGCCGCGGGCTTCGGGTTGTTTGACGCCAATCGCGTCAAACAGGTATTTGCCGAGCAGCGCGCCGACCAGGCCGGTCAACACCGCCAGCACCGCCGCCAGCGCGGGGATGCCGCCCAGTTGCTCGGCGATGCCCATGGCGACCGGTGCGGTGACCGACTTGGGTGCCAGCGAGCGCAACAGTTCCGCCGGCAGGCCCAAGGCCCAGCCGATGCCCACCGCGCTGGCGGCCGCTGCCGTGCCGCCGGCCAGCGAGGCCAACAGCAGGGCGACGGCCCGCCGGCGCAACTCGGCGCGGCGCTGCCACATCGGCCAGGCCAGCGCCACGACGGCCGGCCCGAGCAGGAAGTGAATGAACTGCGCGCCCGAGAAATAGCTGGGGTAGGGCGTGTCGCTGAGCGTCAGCATGATGGCCAGCAACAGCACCGTCCACAGCACCGGGTTGGCCCAGGGCGCTTGGTTGCTGCGTTGATAAAAAGCCTGGGCCAGCAAGTAAGTGGCCAGCGTGGCGGTCAGGCCGAATAGCGGCGTGGCCGACAGGTAAACCCAGAGTTGTACAAAGCTGGCCATGGCGGGTCGCCTGCGCTTCAGCCGGCGCGGCGCAGCAGCGCTTGCAGCACCAGGGCGCTCACGGCCAAGCCGATCACGGTGGATAAGAGCACGGCCACGCCGAGCCGCAGCCCGTAGGTGGCGATCAGGTCCAGATGCGTCATCACGCCCACGCCGACCGGCACGAACAGCAGCGACAAATGGGCCAGCAGCGCGTTGGCCGCCGCCTGCACAGGTGCCCGTACCAGCGGCCAGCGCAGCAAGCCCAGCAGCAGCAACATGCCCAGCACCGGCCCGGGCAGCCCCACATGGGTCAGCCGCGTCAGCACCTCACCGGCGGATTGGCACAGCAGCAGGATGGTCAGGCCGAGCAGGGCTTCCATCGTCTACAGGTTCGGGTAGAGCCGGCCGGGGTTGAACAGCCCGTGCGGGTCAAACGACTTTTTCAGGGCCTGGTGAATGCGCAAAAGCGGTGCCGACAGCGGCGTGAACGCCCCGGCCGCTTTGTTGCCACCGCGGAACAGCGTGGCATGGCCACCCACCTCGGCAGCGGCTTCGCGCATTTGTGCGGCCGGCATCGGCGTGGCGACCCAGCGCTGCGAGCCGCCCCATTCCAGCAATTGCTCGCCATGCAGGCTCAGCGGCGGTGCCGTTTGCGGCAGCGACAAGCGCCAGAGCTGGGCCCCGCCCTCGACGGCGCGCGCCGCACCCAGGAAGAATTCATCGTTCTGGTCGCGCAAACCGTCCCAAAAGCTCTGCGCCAGCGGCTCCGGTATCAGGTCGCCGCCCAGCGTTTTGATGGCCGCTTGCACCGCCGCCTCGGCTCCGGCCAGGCGCAGCACCAGGGTGCCGTCCCACCAGGCGCTGGCGTTGAGCGGCAAGGGCTGGCCGCCCCAGCGATTCAGTTGCGTCAAGGCCTGCTTCTGGCCGAGCTCAAAGCGCAGCGTGGCACGCGCGGTGGCGACCGGCAGCACCTTCAGGGATACCTCCAGAATCAAGCCCAGAATGCCCAGCGACCCAGCCATCACCCGCGACACGTCGTAACCGGCCACGTTCTTCATCACCGTGCCGCCAAAGTTCAGCGCCTCGGCCTCGCCATTCAGCAGCGTGACGCCCAGCAAATGGTCGCGCAGCGAGCCCATGCTGGCGCGCGACGGGCCGCTCAGGCCGCAGGCCACCATGCCGCCAACGGTGCCGCGGCCGCGCGCCGAGCCGTGAAAGCGCGGCGGCTCGAAGGCCAGTTGCTGGCCTTGTTCGGCCAGCAGTGCTTCCAGCTCGATGATGGGCGTGCCGGCCCGGACGGTGACGACCAGCTCACTCGGCTCGTAACTGCTGACGCCGGTGAAGCCGCTCATGTCCAGCGTTTCCCCTTGCGGGCTTTCGCCGTAAAAGGCCTTGCTGCCCTGGCCCTGGATGTTCAGTGGGGCTTTGCGCGCCGCAGCGTCGCGGATCTGTTCTTGCAATTGCGCCAGCATCGATCAAAACCTCGGTAGTTCAGGGAAGGCCAGCAGGCCGCGGCTGACATGCATGCGGCCATATTCGGCGCAGCGGTGCAGCGTCGGGATCACCTTGCCCGGATTGAGCAGGCCGGCCGGGTCAAACGCATGCTTGACGCCGAACATCTGCGCCCGCTCCTCGGCAGAGAACTGCACGCACATCGAATTGAGCTTTTCTATGCCCACGCCATGCTCGCCTGTGACCGTGCCGCCCAGCGCCACGCTGGTCTCGAGGATTTCGGCACCGAACTCCTCGCAGCGGCGCAGTTGGTCAGGGTCTTTGGCGTCAAAAAGAATCAGCGGATGCAAATTGCCGTCACCGGCATGAAAGACGTTGGCGCAGCGCAGCTCGTATTTCTTTTCCATCTCGGCAATCGCCAGCAGGATGGTGGCGAGCTGCTTGCGCGGAATCGTCGAGTCCATGCACATGTAGTCGGGGCTGATGCGGCCCGAGGCGGGGAAGGCGTTCTTGCGGCCGCTCCAGAAGCGCAGGCGCTGCGCTTCGTCGGCGCTGACCTCGCAGCGCGTTGCGCCGTTGGCCAGCAGCACCGCCTGCATGCGCTCGATTTCCTCGGCCACTTCCTCCGGCGTGCCGTCGCTCTCGCAGAGCAGAATCGCCGCCGCCGTCAGGTCATAGCCGGCGTGCACAAAGTCTTCCACCGCCGCCGTCATCGGCTTGTCCATCATCTCCAGCCCGGCCGGGATGATGCCGGCGGCAATGATGTTGGCGACCGCCGCACCGGCTTGGCGGATGTCATCGAAGCTGGCCATGATGCAGCGCGCCAACTTCGGTTTGGGCACCAGCTTGACCGTCACTTCGGTGATGACGGCCAGCATGCCTTCGCTGCCGACGATCAGGCTGAGCAGGTCCAGCCCTGCGGCGTCGAGCGCCTCGGAGCCGAACTCGACCGCCTCGCCTTCCATCGTGAAGCCGCGCACGCGCAAGACGTTGTGCAGCGTCAAGCCATATTTGAGGCAATGCACGCCGCCCGAGTTCTCGGCCACATTGCCGCCTATCGTGCAGGCAATCTGGCTGCTCGGGTCGGGCGCGTAGTACAGGCCATGCGGTGCCGCCGCCTCTGAAATGGCCAGGTTGCGCACGCCGCATTGCACCTGCGCGGTGCGCGACATCGGGTTGATCTGCAAAATCTTCTTGAACTTGGCCAGGCCCATCGTCACGCCCATCGCATGCGGCATCGCGCCGCCCGACAAGCCGGTGCCCGCGCCGCGCGCCACGACCGGCACCGCCATGGCGTGGCAGATACGCAGCACGGCGGCCACTTGCGCCTCGGTTTCCGGCAGCGCCACCAGCAGCGGCCGTTGCCGATAAGCGGTCAGGCCGTCACATTCATAGGGCACTGTGTCCTCGCCATGCCAAAGCAGGGCGTGGGCCGGCAATTCGCGGCCGAGGGCCTGCACCAGCTGGGCCTGGGTCTGGGCGCGCAGGGTGGGGTCAACGGCAAGGGCCGTGGTGGGCAGTGCAGCGTTCAAGTGATTTCTCCAGAGTGGGGCGTCAGGCCCACTGACTTTAGCGTGGCAAGAATCGCCGTGCAGTGCAGTGCCTTGCTGCGGCGGGGCTGAAGGCCAGCCGTGATCAAGTCCGCAAGAACACCGTCAGCACGCCGGTGTAGCCATAGAGGCTGGCATGGGCAATTTCGCCACCCGCAAAAAAACCGACCAGCGGCACATCGCCGAGGCCGTGCTGAACCCATTTTGCTTCGGCCGACGGTGCACCGAAATGTGGGCCGCCGCGGCCGGCGCAGCTGATGTAGACGGCCCCCGCGATGCTGGAGCCGCCGTCGGCCGGGCTGATGTCTTCGGCCTCGCTGCGCAGCTCGGTGCAGATGCGCAGCAGGTCGCGGCGGGCCGCCTCCGGGTTGCGCTCGCAAAAACTGAGGGCCTGGCCGACTTCCATCCGGTCGCCCACCGCAATGCCGCGCCGCTGCGGGTCGATGCCGACCAAATGCCGCACCAACACTTCGGCACCGTAGTTGCCGGCCTTGCCCAACTTGCTGCTCGGGTCGGCGCTGAGGCCGCTGCGCTTGATGCCGACCAGCGTGCGGCGCAGGCGCGGCACGGCTTCACGCAGGTTGCCGGTTGAGGTCAAGACCGGCAGGGCCAAATCCTCCAGCAAGCAGTCGAGCGCCGGCCTGTCGTCCAGCCGGGTGACCAATTGACCGTCGCAAGCGGTGACCCGGCGCTCTGGCCCCAGCACTTGGCAGCCTTGGCTGACGCGGGAGAGCACCCGCAGGCCGGGTTGACCGGCCACCGCGTTGGCAAAAGCCACGCCGGAGAGCCCGCCGCGCCACACGCCATCGGCCAAATGCACCGCCTGCTCTGCACGCCCACCGGTCGCCAAGCCGCCGAACAAATAGCCGCTGCTGGTCTTGCCCGCCAATTCGGTCAGCAGTTCTTGAAAGTCCGGCGTTTCGCCATCGGCATGCACTTGTGCCAGATCAGCCGACCAGCGGTTCAGCGGCTGCGTGCCCGAGAACAGCCGGAATTGCTCGACCGGCAACTCGGCCAGCATCAGCGCCAGCGCCGGTTCGTCGAAATACTCGACCCCGCTGGCGCAGACGCCCACGCCGCTCGCCCCCACCCAGGCCACACCCGGCCAGCGTTGGCGTAGCTCCGCCAGCAAGGCCTCGGCCTGCGGCACGAAGGCCTCGTTGAAGTAAAGCCAGCCCAGCGTGGGCTGCATCGGGTGGCTCTGGCGCTGCGCTTCTATTTGTGCGGCAGCCAGGGCCAAGGCCATGTGCGCGTCCGGATGGGTGGCGTGGGCGTGCAGAAAAGGCTTCATGGCGGGTCTCGAGTCTTGGGGCGGGCTGACGGATGTCAGGGCTTGCGTTTGCGTGCAGCGGCAGGGCTGGCGGGCTGGGCGG
>JBIIVZ010000115.1:0-6785 GCA_044339175.1 Roseateles sp. | reverse complement strand
GCAAGGTGGCTTGCAACTTGGCCACCACTTGTTCAGCGGTGGCGATCTCAGCGCGGCGACGCTGAGCTTCGGCGTCAAGCTTGGCCAACTTGGCGCTGATATCGGCCCACTCGCTTTGTAGTTGCTGCCTCTCCGCTGGAGCATCGGCGCTACTGCTTGACGCCAACTGGGGCGAGCCACCTTGAGCCAAGCTGCGCAAGAGAGCTTGGGCGCGGTAGAACTCTGCCCAAGCCGCGCTGCGCTCTTGATTGATGCGGCTCGCATCGGCCTGCGTGCTGGTTGCGTCGAGGGCAATCAAAAGCTGCCCGGCCTTGACCTTGTCGCCGTCCTTGACGTGAATGGACTTGACCACGCTGGCCTCCAAGGGCTGGATCAGCTTGGTGCCCTGGCTAACTTTGATGCGGCCTTGAGCGACGGCGACGATGTCCAGTTGACCCAATAAACCCCAGACCAAGGCGATGACAAAGAGCGAGCAAATGGCAATCGCTGCCCGGCGCGGTGCGGGATGCGGCGGCGTTTCTTGAAGAGCCATCGCCGCCGGTAGAAAAGCGCGCTCGTCTGCTAGGCGTTTCGGGCCGGCCAGTTCATCTCTCGCCGCCCAGGCGGCCCTGAAAATAGCGCCATAACGGGCCAACAACTCGCGCACCGGATGCGCTGGCGCCTTCGCCGTACTGCTATTCTGGGCGCTCATGCGCTCACTCCTTGCGCATCCGACTGCATGCGCCACAGATGTGCATACAAGCCGTTCGGCTTATTCAACAAGGTATCGTGACTGCCCATCTCCACAATCTGCCCCTTGTCCATGGCCAGAATGCGGTCGGCATGGCGCACGGCACTGAGGCGGTGGGCGATGATGAAGACGGTGCGGCCCTGGCTGATGGAGCGCATATTGCGCTGGATGATGGCTTCGCTCTCGTAGTCGAGTGCGCTGGTGGCCTCGTCGAAAATCAGGATGCGGGGCTGGCTGAACAACGCACGCGCAATCGCAATGCGTTGGCGCTGCCCCCCAGAGAGGCTGGAACCTTGCTCACCGACCACCGTGTCATAACCCTCGGTCAGCTCGGCAATGAACTCATGCGCGCCTGCCATGGTCGCGGCGTGAATGACAGCCTCCAGCGGGGCGGCGGGGTCACTGATGGCGATGTTCTCGCGCACGCTGCGGTTGAAGAGCATATTGTCTTGCAGCACCACGCCGACTTGGCGCCTGAGCTGGGCGGCGTCAATCAAGGCGATGTCGTGACCATCCACCAGCAGACGGCCGCTCTCGGGCACGTACAGGCGCTGGATCAACTTGGTCAGCGTGCTCTTGCCTGAGCCACTGCGGCCGACTATGCCGATGACTTCACCCGGCTGCACATCCAGGCTGATGCCCTGCAAGACAGGCGCCGCGTCAGGCCGGTAGCGAAAGGTGACCTGGTCCAGCGTCACACGGCCCTGAACTCGCGGTAGCGGGCTGGTGCTTTGAGCAGGCAACTCGGTGCGCGTATTGAGAATGTCGCCCAGCCGGGCCATCGACAAGCCCGTTTGCTGAAAATCTGTCCACATCTGCGCCATCCGCATGATGGGCTGAGCGACCCGGCCGGCGAACATATTGAAGGCCACAAACATGCCGACGGTCAGCTGCCCTTCCATCACCAAGTGGGCGCCGTACCAAAGCGTTGCCGCGTTGACGAGCTTGCCGATCAGGTTGACGCCCTCATGGCCATATTGGGCCAAGGTCTGGGTCTTGAAGGTGGCCGCCACATAGGCCGCCAACTGGGCGTCCCAGCGACGTGACATTTGCGGCTCCAAGGCGCTGGCCTTGACGGTTTGAATGCCGGTGACGGTCTCGACCAAAAGGCTTTGGTTCTCAGCGCTGCGGGCAAATTGCTCATTCAAGCGGCCCCGCAGGATGGGCACGATGACGAGGCTCAGCGCCAGGTACAGCGGCAAGGAAATCAGCACAATCAGCGTCAATGGGACGCTGTAGGCAAACATCACTGCGATGAAAATCACCGAGAACAGTACATCCAACAGCAGCGTCAGCGCATTGCCGGTCAGGAACTGGCGGATGTTCTCCAGCTCACGTATCCGCGCAATCGAATCGCCGACCCGGCGCGCCTGAAAGTAGGCCAGCGGCAAATGCAACAAGTGGCGGAACAGCCGCGCACCCAACTCCACATCGATGCGGCTGGTGGTGTGGCTGAACACATAAGAGCGCAGCACATTGAGCGCGCTCTCGAACAGCAGCACCACCGTCAGGCCAATGACCAGCACGTCCAGGGTGCTCATCCCCTTGTGCACCAGTACCTTGTCCATCACGACCTGAAAGAACAAGGGGCTGACCAGTGCAAATAGCTGCAGGAACAGCGAGATCATGAGCACCTCGCCGAGCAACTTGCGGTGCTTGACGATGCTAGGCACGAACCAGGAGAAATCGAACTTGGCCAAAGCACCGGCCAGGCTAGCGCGACTGGATATCAGGATCAGCTCCCCGCTCCATTGGGTGGCAAAGACCTCCAGCGGTTCGATGGTCGGCCGTGCCGCTGCCTGATCTGCAACGCCATTCTCAGCTTGGCCAGCGCTTGGATCGAGGAAGAGCACGCGCTGGCCATCGCACTGGGCCAGCACCACCAGTCGGCCATCTTTCATCTGCGCCAAGGCGGGCAAGTGAACCAGAGTCAGGCGGTCGGCCGAACTGGTGGTCGCCTTGGCCTTCAACCCAAGGTGTTTGGCGGCAAGCAAGAGGTCCTGGCGCGACAGCTCATCTGAAGAACCCAGGCCCAACTCGTGCATCAACGCACTCGGCTCTGCCGCGACATGATGCAGGCGGGCGATAACAGCCAAGGCTGACAGGCGAGCGAAAGCGGACACCGATATCTCTGGCTGCTGAGATGGCGATGTCTGCTCTGAACTGCTTTCCCTACTCCCTGGTTGTTCTTGTGCAATTGCACTAACAACACCTGCCGGCATCGCGTCAATGGCGATGGCCCCTCGATTCTGAACTGTCATTTTTTCTTTGCGGTGCCTTTTGGCACTCTGCTGCTTTAGTGGACGACCGCAGTATCCAGACAATGTGTGTCAGCGGGTCTCCATCTTTTGGGGGAGGTACAAACACTGAGGCGCTCGAACCGTGATCAGAGTCACGCCTGCTAAGCGGCTCATCATTAGCATCGCTCTTTACTGTGGGGCGCGTCGTTGGCGACGCTATTGGCTGCCAGAGTTAATCTGCACCCAGTCTGCGTTTTACTGTCCTCCAGTGACTGCGGCCAAATGGTCAACGACCTTGCGCGCTACAAAGCGAACGGCTGCAGCCATGGTCAGCGACGCAACGGTCACGAGCGAAAAGCTCAAAGGCGGGCCAATACGTTTGCTCCCCAGCCATTGCACCTGGCGCGTAAGCATCACCTCCTCGCGGAACAGTGGACTGTTCAAAATATATTTCTCCTTCTCATTTGCAGCGCGGCCCGCTCGAGTTGGCGGCCGTCGATACGATGAGTTAGCTATTCATTTGCTCACTGCATCTGCAAGTAGTTCGAAGCTAATGGTGTCGGCTCAGTGTGGCTTGCGCCATACGTGCTTGCCCATCCTGTAAGACCTGACAGGTTTGCAGCGATCTGGGTAGCAATTTCGCAAAAGTTGTGAAACTGCAGCGGCTGCTGTGAGGAAGCGATTGATGGGCATTGCCGCCCAATGTGTATCACTTCGGCGATGAACACCTCAACAAGCAATTCACCAAGCATCGCCCCACTCAAGCTGGCCTTCACGGGCCAGGGTGTCATTGGCCAACTCCGGAGTCAAGCTGCCGTCCAAGCCCAAGCGATGAGGCCCTGCCTCAAGGCGTCATTTGGTCAGCTATTGCTAGCAGGCAGAGCCTGCTGAACAAGAAGCACAAATGGCGGCGCGCGGCTCGTTGGCTTGGACAATTGAGAGGTATCGACCGGCTGCTTGGCCTTCAACATCGGACCTTGGCGCAGCCGACACGGGGTAGTTCAGTGACTGCTAAGTGGCCGACACCGTAAGTCTGGCTCTCAGTTGCCAATGATCGGAGGCGCTGCGGTGGCACACCGTCAACCCTGGAGCTGAACTTCCGCTTTGGGCACGCGGACTAAACCGCTCTCGCGGTACTCCACTTCGACGGAGATTGTTTGTGTTTCGGAGATCGGTTTTGTCTATGTTGAAGGCTGAGGCACCCCGCCTCGCCTTTCGACTGGAGCATCACCATGAGCCAAACCCAACCCGCCGTTTCGCGGCTGCGTCAACGCATGCTCGACGACATGCGCATGCGCCAGATGGCACCCAAGACGCAGGCCGGCTATATCCGCGCCGTCTGCAAGCTCGCTGACTTCCTCGAACGCTCGCCCCGCACCGCAAGCATCGAGGATTTGCGGCGATTCCAGTTGCACCTGGTCGATCACGGCACATCGCCCATCACCCTCAACGCCACCATCTCCGGCTTGCGATTCTTCTTTGACATCACGCTTGACCGTTGCGAGCTGATGGCCAAGATGCAGACGGTTCGGGTGCCGCAAAGGCTGCCCGTCGTGCTCAGCCGCGAGGAGGTGGCGCGCTTGCTGCTGTGCACCGCTAACTTGAAGCATCAGGTGGCTTTGTCGCTGGCCTATGGCACCGGCCTTCGCGTCAGCGAGGTCATCTCGATCAAGATCGGCGACATCGACAGCCAGCGCATGACGCTGCGGGTGGAACAAGGCAAGGGCCGCAAGGATCGCTATGCGATGCTCTCGCCGGTGTTGCTGGAGCGCCTGCGTTGTTGGTGGCGCGTGGGCCATGCGCAGGGCAAGATCCTGCCCGGTGGCTGGCTCTTCCCCGGTCTCGACCCGACCGATCCGATGACCGCCCGACAACTCAACCGCGCCATCACCGCCGCCACGTTGGCCGCAGACATCGACAAGCGCGTCTCCATGCACACGCTGCGTCACTGTTTTGCGACCCACCTGCTTGAGCAGAAGGTTGACATTCGGGTGATCCAAGTCCTGCTCGGGCACAAGAAGCTCGACACCACAGCGATCTATACGCATGTCGCCACCGAGATCCTGCGCGAGGTGGTCAGCCCCTTGGAGATGCTGCCGGCCGAGCCCTCGCAAGTGAAGCCGGTAATAACGGCCGTCATATAGAGCAGCCCGTATGGGTCGGCCTTCATTGGAGGTCGCCGACATCTTGCGCACCCATGGCCCCGCTTGGCGAGAGTCGCAGCGCGGTCACCTGAGCCTGGGGCAACTCAAGGTGATGTCGGCGATAGAGCAATGCCGCAGCGCGGCGCTGGGCGGGCATGTCCTGCGCTGCGAGGGTTGCGGCACCGATCAAATCACCTACAACTCCTGCCGCAACCGGCATTGCCCGAAGTGCCAGAGCAGCGCGGCCCAGCGCTGGCTCGATGCGCGCCAGGCCGACTTGCTGCCGGTCGAGTATTACCACGTCGTCTTCACGCTGCCAGCGGCGTTGGCCGACGTCGCGCATCAGAACAAGGCGGTGCTTTACGGCTTGCTGTTTGACATGGCGGCCGAGGTGCTGCAATGCATCGCCGCCGACCCCAAGCACCTGGGCGCACGCATCGGCGCCACTTTGGTGCTGCACACCTGGGGTTCGGCGCTCACTCACCACCCGCACGTACACGGGATCGTGCCGGGCGGCGGACTGTCTGCCGATGGCAAGCGTTGGGTGGCGTGTCGGCCGGGCTTCTTCCTGCCGGTGCGCGTGCTCTCAAGGTTATTCAGGCGGCGCTTCCTTGAAGAGCTGCAGCGTTTGCATCAAAGCGGCGCGCTGCAATTCTTCGGCCAGCAAGCCGGCCTCAAGGACGCTAACGCCTTCTTGCTGTGGATGGCACCGCTGCACAAGTGCGAGTGGGTGGTGTATGCGAAGCGCCCGTTTGCCGGGCCGCAAGCGGTGCTGGCCTATCTGTCGCGCTACACCCACCGTGTGGCGATCTCCAACAGTCGGTTGATCAGCATGGACGCGCGCGGCGTGACCTTCCGCTGGAAGGACTACCGCGCCAAGGGTCGAACCAAGCCCAAGACTATCAAGACCATGACGCTGAGCGCGGCGGAATTCATTCGCCGCTTCCTGCTGCATGTGCTGCCGAGTGGCTTCCACCGGATTCGGCACTACGGGTTCTTGTCGAACGGCAACCGGCGGGACAGCCTTGCGCTGGCGCGCAGCCTGCTGAGCCCGGCCAGGCCAGCGCAGCCGTCGGAGGTGGCCCCGGTCACACAAGCGGAACCGCCAACGGGCCAGCCGAGTTTTGTTTGCTGGCACTGCGGCGGGCCGCTGCTGATCTTGCAGACCTTCCTGCGCGCGCAGCCGATCCGTGGTCCGCCGCCAGAAGTGGGGGCGACATGAGCGCCCATCTCACGGCGATGCTCACCTTGATCACTGCTTGCAGGCAGCGGATGCGGAGAGGCTGCGGCTTGTCGGCGGGCGGCCCCTGCTTAAATGCCAAGTTACACCGGCAGCCCGGCCAGGACAGCGGCCACCATGGCAACTCACCCGTCAAGACAGCGCACTTGGGCTTGATCGATGGGCTACAACTGATTCCCCACAAGGCGAGGACGGACAAGATGGGTCGTCAAATCGCCATAGCTGGGCAGCGATGACACGCAGCACCACGGTCCCCGCGGTTTCCTCCCTGAAGGCTTGTCCAACACCTACCCTCAGCCCGGTATTGGCGCAGCCATGCTCTGGCGCGCGGGTAGGTGTCAGACAACCCTAAACCATTGCTGCTGTTCATTCTTGCTTCCCGAAAGGCCGGAATCGCCGAAACAGGCCAGTTAGCCAAGCCGCCCGATCCG
>JBIIVZ010000114.1:0-6786 GCA_044339175.1 Roseateles sp. | reverse complement strand
ACCTTGAGTGGCGGCACGTTACCGGCCTGGTTACGTTTTGATGCGAGCACCCGCAGCTTTGTTGCCAGCGCGGTACCTGACGGCGCACTCCCTTACCAGGTACGGGTCACTATCGGAGGGCAAAGCACCGTCATCGTGATCGCTGAACGGGCCGATTGACGGAACAAAACGCCCTGACGGTCTTGCTCCGCGAATTCGTTGATCAGCAGTTGCGAGTGATGCGGCAGACTTCCGCCCAATGAACCGATCAATGGCCGGTGTCGGCAGATTGCGGTCGTTGGTTTGCCAAAATCAAAGGGCAGCAGCCTGCCCTCCAGTGTCGTTCGACCGGTTCTGTCGCAATAGGCAGCGTCGACAATCCAAGCCATGCTTGATTTTCGTAGAAGTTCGATCTCTGCTGCCTTGCGAAAGATGATTCAACGGTTCCACTATCCACTCGAAGTGATGATGTCTTGCGTGCGCGGGTACGCCGCGTACCCGCTGAGCTTTCGGCATCTGGAAGAGATGATGGGCGAGCGCGGAGTCTCGGTTGAGCACGCCACAGTGCACCGCTGGGCGGTCAAGATGTTGCCGGTGCTGGCCAAAGTGTTTCGCTCGCGTAAGCGAGATGCGGGATGTGGGATGTGGGCAGGAGTTAGCGCATGGATGAGACCTACATCAAGGTCAACGGCGACTGGAAATATCTGTACCGGGCGGTCGACCGCCAAGGTGACACGGTTGACTTTTTGCTGACAGCCAAACGAGATTTGGCTGCAGCGCGGCGTTTTTTCGAACGCGCGATGGAGCAGCATGATTTGCCAGAGTCGATCACCATCGACAAGAGCGGCGCGAATACGGCAGCGATCAACAGCGTGATTGCCGGCACCGGCACCGGCACCGCCATCTTGATGCGGCAATGCAAGTACCTGAACAACATCGTTGAACAAGACCACCGGGCGATCAAGCGAGTCACCCGGCCGATGATGGGTTTCAAGAACTTTCGCTGCGCGCAGTCGCTCATCGCCGGCATTGAGACCATGCACGTGATTCGCAAGGGCCAGATGAAGTCTGGCCCCGAAGGCCAAGTTTTGTCTAAAGCCGAGCAGTTCTACAGCTTGGCATTTTGAGAACCGGCGGCCAAGCCGCTTTGCCACGTCGATTGGCTGTTGTTGCGACAGAACCCCCGAAGCGCAAGCGCATTTATTGCGCAGCCGCCAAGCCGCGAATCGGCTGCAGCAAGTGGTGACGGCCCTGCTGACTTTGTTCCGCAGCGGTGCCGAAGTGAAGTGGCAATCAGTCGCTCTGGCTGATCTGCTCACCCATCTGCATTTCGACAAATTGACGCTCACGGCCAGCCCGGCAGTGCAAATTGCGCTAACGAAATTGGACGTTGAGCGGATACTCAAGCTCCCATCGTTGCAATGAAACCGACCCATGACACTCTCGACCGCCCAGCTGTTTACCGAAGCCCGCACTCAAAACGGCTACCTTGACCGCCCCGTCACCGACGCGCAGTTGCGCGAGCTGTACGACTTGCTCAAGTTTGGCCCGACCGCCGCCAATGCCTGCCCGGCGCGCTTCAAGTTCGTGCGCACGGCTGCGGCCAAGGAGCAACTGCTGACCTGCGTTTCGCCCACCAATGTGGGCAAGATCACGCAAGCGCCAGTGACCGTCATCGTCGGCATGGACATGGCTTTTTACGAGCAATTGCCCAAGCTGTTCCCGCATGCGGACGCACGCGCTTGGTTCGTCGGCAACCAGCCGTCGATCGACGCCACCGCCTTCCGCAACTCCAGCCTGCAGGGCGGCTACATGATCATTGCGGCGCGCGCACTGGGCTTGGATTGCGGCCCGATGAGCGGCTTCGATGCGGACAAGATGGACGCCGCCTTCTGGGCCGGCAGCACGATCAAGACCAACTTCATCTGCACGCTGGGCTATGGCGATGCGTCCAAGTTGTTCCCGCGCAGCCCGCGGCTGGACTTTGACGAAGCTTGCAGCCTGGCTTGAGTTGCACTGATTTGTACTGCGCTGCATCACGCCGCCTGTGCCGCTGATCACCGACCCGGCGTTCTACGCCGCCGCGATTCCCGCCGTGCTGCTGGTGGGGCTCAGCAAAAGCGGCTTTGGTGCCGGGTTTGGTGCGCTGGGCGTGCCGCTGATCGCTTTGGCGATACCGGTGCCCCAAGCCGCCGCCATCATGCTGCCGTTGCTGTTGATCATGGACGGCTTCGGCCTCAAAGCGTTGTGGCGCGCGCGTGACGCGGCGCTGCTGAAGTTGCTGCTGCCGGCCGGGCTGCTGGGCATTGTGATCGGCACGCTGTTGTTCGGCGTGCTCAGCGCCAAGACGGTGGCCGCCCTGGTCGGGGCGATCACCTTGTCGTTCCTGGTGATTCGCAAGCTCTGGCCACCGCGGGCCGAGGCCGCCAAACCGCCCCGCGCACTGGGGTTTTTCTTGGCCACGGTGTCGGGCTTCACCAGCTTTGTCGCCCATGCGGGCGGACCGCCGATCGGTTTTTACCTGTTGCCGCTGAAGTTGTCGCCGCTGCGCTTCACCGCCACGATGGCGGTGTTTTTTGCGGCCGTCAACGCGTCTAAATGCCTGCCTTATGCGGCACTCGGTTTGATCGACTGGACCAATATGGCCACCGCCGCCGTGCTCGCCCCGATTGCGCCCCTTGGCGTTTGGGCTGGAGTCCGCATAGCCCGGGTGATTCCGCAGGCCTTGTTCTATCGCCTGTTCGAGCTGGGCATGCTGCTGACCTCGGTCAAACTGCTGTGGGACGGGCTGCGCTGAAGGGTCGATAACCACGGGGTTCAACCGATTTTCGGTGCAATGTTATGCTTTCGGCCGTTGAGTTTGACGCTCATCGCCTCCCCGTTTCAGCCCGGCGCGCGGCCTTCACAGCAAGCAAAATTTGAGCGCCGAACGGTTGAAGTCCCACTTTTTTCACCCCACACACATGCAACGTCCTGTCATCCTGATCACCGGCTGTGCCCGCCGCCTTGGCCGCGAAATGGCGCTCGAACTGGCGGGCGCAGGTTATGACATCGCCGTGCATTACCGCAACTCTGCGGCCGACGCCGCCGAGTTGGTCGAGCAACTGCAAGCGCTGGGCGGACACGTTTGCGCCTTTGCCGCCGACCTGGCCGACGAGGCCGCTTGCGAAGCGCTGGTGCCCGCCGTGCTCAAGCACTTTGGCCGGCTCGACGGCGTGGTCAATAACGCCTCGCTGTTCGAGTACGACAACGTGGACAGCTTCAGTTATGCCTCGATGGAGGCGCATTGGCGCGCGAATACCGGCCCGGCCGTGTTGCTGGCGCGCGCACTGCATCGCCACCTGCTGAATCGGCAACAGACGGACAACGACGCACCACAAGCCAGCGCCTGCGTGATCAATGTGGTGGACCAGAAGTTGTGGAACCCCAACCCCGACTATTTGTCCTATACCTTGTCCAAAGCGGCGCTGGACAGTTGCACCACCTTGCTGGCCCAAGCGCTGGCACCGCAGTTACGCGTCTGCGGCATTGCGCCCGGCGTCACGCTGGTGTCGGGCTCGATGAACGAGGCCGAGTTTGTTCACGCCCACCAACAGACGCCGTTGCGGCGCTCGTCAACGCCGGCGGACATCGCCCGCGCGGTGCGTTTTTTGCTGGAGTCGCCAGCCATCACCGGCACCACCTTGCTGGTGGACGGTGGCCAGCACCTGGCTGGCCAAAGCCGTGACGTTGCTTTTATTACCCCCGCGAGCTCTTCGCCCAAGGAAAATTGATATGACCGGATCTGCCACCGCAGAGGCACTGCTCGACTGCCGCCGCCTGTTTTTGCGCGACTACATGGTGCAAGTCGACATCGGCGTGCACGATTTTGAAAAGCTGGGGCCGCAGCGCTTGTGCTTCAACGTCGAGCTGTATGTGCCGTTGGCGCTGTCCACCCCGGTCAGCGATGAACTGCACGAAGTGGTGGACTACGACTTCATCCGCAGCACGATCGCCGAGCGCATCGCGCGCGGTCACATTCATTTGCAAGAAACGCTCTGCGACGAAGTGCTGGCGTTGATGCTGGCCCACCCGCTGGTGCGTGCCGCCCGCGTCTCGACCGAAAAACCCGATGTCTACCCCGATTGCGCTGCAGTGGGCGTCGAGGTGTTTGGCATCAAGGCTGGCGTTTAAATTTTCGAGATTTCGGGGTTTGAAACTCCGGTAATCTGTGGCCTTGGGGTACCCCACCCCGCCTCACCCAAGGTCACAGCGCCATGAACAAACGCAAATTCCTGAGCAGTGCCGCCCTCGCCGGCCTGCTGCCCGCCTTGTCGGCCAAAGCTGCCGCTGGCACGGTGAGTGCAGGTGCAAAAAGCAGCACCGGGCTGCTGACGATCAGCGGAACGCTGGCCAAAGGCAACCGCGGCCCGCTCGACCCCGCACTTGACCAGATGATGGCCAAGCAAGGCATTCAATTCACCAAAGCCTGGGTCTTCGACGCCCCCGCGCTGTATCGCCTGCCTGCGGTGACCATACAGCCCACGCTGGAATACGACGCCAAAGTGCACCGCCTGTCCGGCCCGCTGATCACTACCGTGCTGAAGGCCGCTGGCGTCGACACCGACAGCAACACCGACAGCGCGCTGCAACTGGGCCTGCGCGCGGTGGACGGCTACAACATCTGGCTCAGCTTGGCCGAGGTGCGCAGCTACCGCATGCTGGTGGCCACCCACATCGACGGCCAAGCGCTGGCCATCGGCGGGCTGGGGCCGCAATGGGCCGTTTATGACGCCGACCGCTTGCCGCAGTTCAAGGACAAGCCGCTGAAAGAACGCTTCAGCTTGTGCCCCTGGGGCCTGTATCACATCGACGTCAAACCGGCCTGATTGAACACGCCGCCGAGCAACTCTGGCAAGCGCTCCACGCCCATCCTGAAGCCGCAAGCCTGTGCATGGCCGCCACCGCCCATGCTTTCGGCCAACGGGATGCAGTCGAAGCCACGTTGTGAACGCAGGCCGACCTTGACCGCGCCGCCCTTGCCGGCGCTCCACATCAAGGCAAAGGTGCCGCACTTGGCCGACAGCAAGTCGCCCACCAGGCTGTGGAACATGCCGGGCACATTGACCATCAAGCCCTCGACGCCGTTGAAGGTGAGCGGCTGAGCGCCTTCCGCCAAATCGACGCAGAGCTTGCGGTATTTTTCGTCCATGGCCGCGCCGCGAGCCATGAAAGTGCCCAACTGCTCGTGGCTGAACGCCGCAATTTCTTGCCAGCGAAGAAACTCCTTTTCCTCCATATCGAGTGACGACAAGAACGCGCCGCTGTCGGGGTATTGCCAGGCCCAGATGTCCCGGTCTTCAATGAACCGCACCAGCGCGGGCACTTCTTGTTCCGGGTGAAAGAACTCCCACGCCAAGCGCGCCCCGGACTTGCTCATGTCGAAGTGCACCACCCCGCAGCGGCAGGCAAAGCCGGTGAGCTTTTCGGCCGCGCTCTTGTGGTGATCCAGCAGCACCAGTTTGGCCGCCCGTTCCTCGATGCCGCGCAAGATGTCGGCCGGAAACGAAAAGTCGAGGATGTAGACCGCGCGGCCGTCCAGCGCCGGCAGGTCGGCCAGGGTTTGAATTTGGCCGTGGTCAAGCCCAACGAACTCGGCCTGCCCCGCGTAATAGTTCCAGGCCGCCAGCGCCGCCCCGAAACCGTCGGAACAGCCGCGGCCGTGATAAAGAATCAGCGGTTGCGGGTCGGTCAAGGCGGGGGCAACCAGCAGTTGCAGAGGAAGGATAGATTTCATAGCGTTGAATTGTCCCCGACTTGCCCGCTCGTGCTCGGGCGGCTTCGATGCTGCCCGCCGCCAACCTGCGAGAGCCCTGGGTGCGTGGGCATGTTCCTCAACACATTCAAGCCATAAAAAGGCACCTGGCGTTTCCGCTAGGTGCTTGTCTTACCGGCAATAGACCTGTTGGCCAGCCCAGCGAGGCACGACCTGGCTGGGCGGCAGATCCTTTTATTCATCGCTATTGAGCACCCCCGCCACCGCTTCAGCGTTCCGAGCGACATGCCCAACTCGTTGGCCACGGACTCCGGCGTCCCGCGCCCCGCGCTGCCACGCCTTGCTCAAGGCCTGTTCTTTGAACTCGGCCGAATACGGCAAGTGATGTTTGCCGGCCTGCAAAGTCTCTGCGTTCCTTCGCTTCATCGGAATGTCACACCACCGACGCACCCGTGTCATCCGCGCTGACAACGCTGAATCCATATATCTAGACATCTGGAGATACCTTGATTCAGCGTGGCAATGGCGAGACGGTTTACAAACAAGTCCAGCGGCAGCTTGAGGCGGAGATCCGCTCGCTGCATAGCCCCGGCGATGCGTTGGCACCGGAAGCTGTGCTGGCCGGGCGCTTTGGTGTCAACCGCCACACCTTGCGCCGGGCGATCGAAGGGCTGATCTCCGAAGGCTGGGTCGAACGCCGGCATGGGCTCGGCAGTTTTGTCCTTCACAAACCGCTGGACTACAACATCGGGCAACGCACACGTTTTACCGAAACGCTGGAAGCGCAGGGGCGGACAACCCACAGCAAGGTGCTGCGCAAGCTGCGCATCCCTGCGCAGGGCGGGGTGGCACAGCGCCTGCAGCTCGATGCGGGCGAACCGGTGATCTGGATCGAAACCTTGCGCAGCGTCGATGGCGCGCCGTTTTGCGTGATCTCGCACTACCTGCCGATGCTGCTGCTGCCTGGCTTGCTGGCCGACTACAGCGGCGGGTCGCTGCACGAATTCATCGAAACCCAGCATGGCTGGCCCTTGCGGCGCAGCGAAAGCCTG
>JBIIVZ010000113.1:0-6826 GCA_044339175.1 Roseateles sp. | reverse complement strand
ATCCGGCAAGGCTGATCAACTGGGCCATGGGCTGTCGCTCAAAAAGCAGTTGCTGCTGTGGCTGCTGGTGCCGCAATTGGTGCTGCTGCTGGTCGGCGGCGTGCTGACCTCGCGCATGGCGCTGAACTATGCCGAGAAGGGCATTGATCAGTCCTTGAAACAATCGGTGCTGGCGCTGGCACGCCAGGTCAAACCGGTGGGCTCGGGGCTGTTGATCGACTTCCCGCGCGCCGCCCAGGACGTCATCGAGCAAGACCCGCTGGACCGCGTCAGCTATATGGTGTCGTCGCCGCCGGGCAGCTTCTTGATCGGCAACGGCATGCTGCCGGCCCCGCCGGGCGATGCCCGGCCGGACACCGGGGAGCCGCTGCTCTACAACGTGTCGGTGAAAGGCAAGCCGATGCGGGTGGCGCTGCTGGACGTCAACTACGGCGAACCGGAAGCACCGCAGCGTTTGCGCGTGCAAGTGGCCAAGAGCCTGGCCGTCCAGCGCCATATTGCCGCCGAGTTGGTAGCCGACATGCTGGTGCCGCTGCTGGCGCTGGGGGCTGCGCTGAGTATTCTGGTTTATGGCGGTATTTCACGCGGGCTGAGCCCATTGACGCGGCTGCAAGCGCAACTGCGGGACCGCCGCGAGCACAGCGTGTCGGCCCTGTTGCCGATAGAAATGCGCGAGGCGCCGCAGGAAATTCACGCCCTGGCCAGCGCCATGAATCAGTTGCTGGCTGCCATCCGCCGCAGCCTGAGCCAGGAGAAACGCTTCCTGAACGATGCCGCCCATCAACTGCGCACCCCGCTGGCGGGCCTGATCAGCCAGACCGAGCTGGCGCTGGCCGAGACCGACCCGAAAGCGCTGCAGGAGCGCTTGGCCAAGGTGCTGGCCGGCGCGCAGCGCAGCGCGCACCTGGTCCATCAACTGCTGTCCCTGGCCCGCCACGGGGTCGACGTCAAGCTGCAAACGTTGGATGTGGCGGCGCTGGCCCGTGAGGTGGCACGCGAGTGGACGCCACGCGCGGTGGCCGCCGGTGTCGACCTGGGCTACGAGGGCGAAGACAGCTTGCTGGCGGAAGGCGAGAAATTGATGCTGCGCGAAGTGCTGAGCAATCTGCTGGACAACGCGATCCTGTACGCCGGCCGCGGCGCGGTGGTGACCGTGCGCACGCTGCGCCGGGACGACGCGGTGCTGATCGAGGTGGAAGACAACGGGCCGGGCCTGGCGTTGGCTGATCTGCAACATGTGTTCGAGCGCTTCTGGCGCGCCAGCGACTTACCCGGCGGCTGCGGCCTGGGGCTGGCCATCGTCAGTGAAATTGCGCGTCGCCACGGCGGCAGCGCGACCGCCAGCCAGGTGCAGCCGCAGGGTCTGCTGCTCCGGCTCAGCCTGCCTTGTTGACGACAAGGCCGGCTGAGCCGTTCGTGCCGTGGCCTCACACGCTGATGCGCTGGCTGCTTTGCATATCAAACCAGTTGTTGTGCTTGCCGCTGACCGTCAAGCCAGTCTGCTCGCCCACCCGGTAGCTGGTGTTCGGTGCGACGCGCACGGTCAGCCGGCCGGCGGCGGTCTTGACCACCACATAGGTGTCGGCACCGGTCGGCTCGACCAGCACCACCTCGCCGCGCCAGGGTGCCTCCGGGCTCAGGTGAATATGTTCGGGGCGCTGGCCCAGCGTGGCGCGGGCGGTGGCCGGGCAGGGCAGGTCCAGCGAGCCGCCTTCAAAGACGAACTTGCCTTGCTCGCCGGCGGTCTCGATCCGACCTTCGATGAAGTTCATATTGGGTGAGCCGATAAAGCCCGCCACATAGGTGTTGGCGGGGCGGCGATAGATGTCGTCCGGCGTGCCGATCTGCTGCAGCACCCCGTCCTTCATCACCGCGATGCGGCTGCCCAGCGTCATCGCCTCGATCTGGTCATGCGTCACGTAGACGCTGGTGATGCCGCTGAGGTGGTGCAGGCGCTTGATCTCGGCGCGCATCTCGACGCGCAGCTTGGCGTCCAGATTGCTCAGTGGTTCATCGAACAGAAAGATTTGCGGGTCACGCGCCAAGGCTCGCCCCATGGCCACACGCTGGCGCTGGCCGCCGGACAGTTGCGCCGGGCGGCGGTCCAGCAGGTGCTCGATTTGCAGCATGGACGCCACCTCCTGGACGCGCTTGGTGCGCACGGCCTTGGGCACCTTGCGCATCTCCAGCGCAAAGCCGATGTTGTCGGCCACCGTCATCGTGGGGTAGAGGGCGTAGCTCTGGAACACCATCGCGATGTCGCGCTGCGCCGGGGCCACGCCGATGACGTTCTTGCCGGCGATGCGCAACTCGCCTTCGGACGGCTCTTCCAGCCCGGCAATGATGTTGAGCAAGGTTGATTTGCCGCAGCCCGAGGGGCCGACCAGGATCAGGAACTCACCCGGTGCGACGTCGATCTCGATGCGCTTGAGCACCTCGACGGCCTTGTCGCCCTTGCCATAGACCTTGCGAATGCCTGCGATGTGAAGTGAAGCTGCCATGGTTCTTATCCCTTCACAGCGCCAGCTGTGAGTCCTTTGACAAAGTATTGACCGGCCAGCACATACACCAGCATCGTCGGCAAGCCGGCGATCACGGCCGCAGCCATGTCGACGTTGTAGCTTTTGACACTGCTGGAGGTGTTGACCATATTGTTCAGGCCGACCGTGATCGGTTTGCTGTCGGCACCGCTGAAGGCGACGCCGAACAAGAAGTCGTTCCAGATGTTGGTGAACTGCCAGATCAGCGTGACCATCAGGATCGGCGTCGACATCGGCACCACGATGCGCCAGAAAATACGCCAGAAGCCGGCACCGTCCAGTCGCGCGGCGTTCACCAACTCACGCGGAATGGCGGTGTAGTAATTGCGGAAAAACAGCGTGGTTCCGGCCATGCCGGCCATGCAGTGCACCAGCACCAGGCCGAACACCGAACTGGACAAACCCAGGTAGCCGAGTACCTGGCTCATCGGCAGCAGCACCACCTGGAACGGCATGAAGACGCCGAACAGCAAGAAGCCGAACAGCAGCTCGCTGCCCTTGAACTTCCACAGGCTCAGCACATAGCCGTTGATGGCACCCCAGGCGGTAGAAATCAACACTGCCGGAACCGCCATGCTGACCGAGTTCCAGAAATACGGCTGCAAGCCACGGCAATCCGCGCCGGTGCAAGCCGAGGACCAGGCCAGGCTCCAGGCGTCGAAGTTGAGCGAGTGCGGCAAGCTCAGCAAGTTGCCGGCGCGAATCTGCTCGGCATCCTTGAACGAGGTGGCCAGCATCACGTAGAGCGGTGCCAGGAAGAAAAAAGCCGCCAAGCCCAGCACGGCATAAAGGAAGGCACGCGAGATGGTTTTAGCGATCATGGGGTTTGGCTTTGAGTTCGCTGTACAGGTAGGGCACGACGATGGCGGCCACGGTGGCCAGCATCATGGTGGCGCTGGCGGCACCCAGGCCGATCTGGCCTCTGGTAAAGCTCATCACATACATGAAGGTGGCCGGCACGTCGGTGGCATAACCGGGGCCGCCCGCAGTCAAGGCCATCACCAGGTCGAAGCTCTTGATCGACAAGTGGGCCAACACCAGGATGGTGGAGAACACCACCGGCCGCAACATCGGCAGGATGATGCGCCAGTAGATGCGGGGCAACGCAGCGCCGTCGATCTGCGCGGCCTTGATGATGCTGTCGTCTATGCCGCGCAGCCCGGCCAGGAACAAGGCCATGGCAAAGCCGGCCGACTGCCAGATGCCGGCAATCACCACGCAGTAGATGGCGGTGTTTGATTGCACCAGCCAGTCGAAGTGAAAGCTGCTCCAGCCCCAGTCGTGCATCAGCTTTTCCAGCCCGAGGCTGGGGTTCATGATCCACTTCCAGGCGGTGCCGGTGACGATGAAAGACAGCGCCATCGGATAAAGAAATATGGTGCGCAAAAAGCCCTCAGCGCGGATCTTCTGGTCCAGAAAAATGGCCAGAGTCATGCCCAGCAGCATCGAACCGCCGACGTACAACAAGCTGAAAATCCCCAGATTTTTCAGCGCCACCCACCAGCGGTCCAGGGCAAACAACTGCTCGTACTGCGCCAAGCCTACGAATTCACTGTAGTTGGGCAGCATCCGCGAGGCGGTGAACGACAGCAAGCCGTTCCACACCATGAAGCCGTAAATGAAGGCGAAGCCCAGCACAAAGGCCGGGGCGACGACCAGTCGGGGGAGCCATGATTCAAAATTTTTACTCATTGGTCCTACTTTTCCTACGCGGGTCCGAGCGGCCGACCGGACTGGAAAAAAAGGGCAGCCGAAGGCCGCCCTTGTCAAACTACTTCACGTCAGGCCAAAGCCCGATTTACCACCAGATTTCGTACTGGATACCGGCAATGGTGTGAGCCGTCTTGCCGAACTGACCAAAGGTCGTCGAGTTCGCTTGCGCGGCGGCGGCGTTCCAGTTCGCACGGGTCACGTACATGCGAATTTCCGGACGGGCCCAGAAGTCCGGGCCGACCGAGATGGTCGGCGCAATCGTGAACTTGTTGAGCGTCTGGCTGGCTTGGCCGTCGATCGCGCGGCGGGTCGAGCCGACTTCAGCCAACAGCTTGAAGTTGGTCGAGAAGGCATACGAAACGCGGCCACCGATCGAGGTGTCCTTGGTCGTCACGCCGCTCAGGTCGTCCTTGGCGGTTTGGTAGCCCAACATGGTTTGGCCGCCAAATGCGCCCATCTGCCAGTTCAGCGAATCAGCAATGCGCATGCCCTTCTGGCCGGCGGTCTTGCCGTCCAGCCCCAGGAACATGCCGTCGATGCGGGCATGGCCGGTCGAGGCCTGCAAGAACAGCACATTGCTCATGCCGGCGATCAGGAAGTCCGCCTGGTTGTGCGACACGGAGATGGCTGAACCCGAATTGCCGCCGGCCAAGCCCTGGCCACCCACTGCCGTCAACAAGACCCGCAGCTTGCCGCCGGGGTTGGTGTTGATGTCGGAGATGTCGGCATTGATGCGGTGCGCTTTCACGCCGGTAGGCAGAGCCTGGTCGAACTTGTCGCCGCTGAACACGCCCACGCCGAGCTTGGCACCGCCGACGGCGAAGTCGGTCATGCCAGCGCCCTGGTTATTGCCGTAGTTCATCAGGAAGTTGTCGATGATGTGGACGTCCTGGATGCGCAAGCGGCGCTCGCCGGCCCAGAACTTGGCTTCGGGGGCAAACGACAAGCCGCCCATTTCCACATAAGCCTGCTCGGTGCTGATCGCGCCGCTGTTCCACTTGGTGGGCATGTAATGGATTTTCCATTTCTGACCACCGGCCTCGAAGTTCTTGATCAGGTCGATCTCGATGCCGTTGTCGCCTTCGTTGCCGAGGCGGTATTTCTGCATGTCGCCGCCCAGGGACATGCTGCCCTTGACGCCGTCTTCGTAGCTGAGCACCGGGCCGCCACGCGAGTAGCCGTGGAACTCGATGCCGGCAATTTCAGCGGCAAATGCGCTGCTGGCGCACAGCGCAGCGGCGGTGGCGATCAAGCGGATTTTGTGTGTGGTCTTCATCATGTGTCTCAGGTGGATTTTTAAAAATTAGCTGACTTATTTGACTTTTGCAGCGGCAGCAATGCGCTTCTGGGCTTCGGCGACCGTGATCGAGTCGTCGTTCCAGAATTGGCTGACCGCATCCTTGATCGCGCCTTCAGCAGCCGGCGAAATCGCCATGCCGTGGGCGACCGAGGGCACCAAACCGCCTGTCTTGGCGGTCTCGACGAAGTCTTTGGAGGACAACTTGGCGCAGTCGTCGAACTTGGCCATATTCATGTTCAAGCGCACCGGGATGGAACCCTTGTTCAGGTTGAACACCTCTTGGAACTCTGTGCCCATGATGGCGGCGGCCAGATCACCCTGCGCCTTTTGGGCGGAGGCTTCCTTGAGTTTGAACATGGCAAACGAATCCACGTTGAACGTGAATGCATTGGCTGAGCCTGGTGCCGCGGCACACAGGAAGTCCTTGCCCGGCACCTTGCCGGCGGCCAGGAACTCGCCCTTGGCCCAGTCACCCATGAACTGGAAGCCGGCCTTTTCCTGCATCACCATGGCCGTGGCCAGATTCCAGTCACGACCCGGTGCGGCTGCATCTGTGTAAGCCTTGACCTTGCGGAAGGTTTCCAGCGATTTCTTCATCGTGTCGCTGTTCAGCGCCGCGGGGTCGAGCTTGACCAGCGCGTCGGCGTAGAACTTGGCACCACCGATGCCCAGCACCACCGACTCGAAGGTGGTGAAGTCTTGCCAGTTCTGGCCGCCATGGGCGACGGGAATCAAACCGACCTTCTTGATCTTGTCGGCCGCCACAAAGAACTCGTCCCAGTTCTTGGGCATGGTCGCGACGCCGGCTTTCTTCAGCACGGCGGCGTTGGCCCACATCCAGTTGACGCGGTGCACGTTGACCGGCGCGGCCACGTAATTGCCCTTGTACTTCACCACGTCGGCGACCACTTTGGGCAGCAGGCTGTCCCATTTTTCGGCCTGAGCGACGGAGTCCAGATTGGCGAGCACGCCTTCCGAAGCCCATTCCTGAATGGCTGGGCCCTTGATCTGGGCAGCGGCTGGCGGGTTGCCCGACACCACACGGCTCTTCAGCACAGTGGCGGCGTTATCGCCACCACCGCCGGCCACGGCGAAGTCCTTCCAGACATGGCCCTTGGCTTGCATGATTTTCTTCAGCTCGACGACCGATTTGGCCTCGCCGCCCGATGTCCAGTAGTGCAAGACTTCGACTTCACCTGCCAGAGCGGCAGCGCTCAGGGTCGCGCCGGCAGCCATCAAAGCTGCAGCTTTCGCCAGTTTTGAAAATTTCAAC
>JBIIVZ010000112.1:0-6834 GCA_044339175.1 Roseateles sp. | reverse complement strand
CGGCGCAAAGGTGATGCTTGAAGTCCGCATCCCTGGGCATGACGCCCTGCACCGTCAGCACCTTCTGACCGGCGCGCGGGCCAAAGGCAATCCGGTAAGTGCACGCTGCGGCCTGCAGCGGCCTGAGTGTCGACGAAAGTAAATGTGGAACAGCTTGTGGCCGGCAGCTTCATAGGTGAGAGCCTGTCCTGAGTTCCACTTTTACTTTTTCCAGATGCGCAGCAATTCTTGTACTTTGCGGCGGGGCGAGGTAAATTCAGGAATTGGCGGCTCATCTCGGGCCGGGGAGCCTCCCCTTGGTCACCTCCGCGTCGCTGCGCATGCCCCAGCCGGCACCCATCAAGCGCTTGCCATGGATGCGGCGCATCCAGTTCTACAGCCCCAAGGCTGCTCGCATGTTGGTGCTGTTTTCATACGAGGCAGTAGCGACCTGGGCCCTTGCCGAGAGCAGCCCGCTTGTCGAGACGTTTTGCGAATATCCGGGCTTTGTCGCCTTGGATGGCACCCGCACCTTGGCGGACTTTTGGGTTCAGGGGGCTGGCCGGGAACAGTTCATCAAGATCGAACGCGGCATCGATCTCACGCCCGAGTCTCCCCAGCGGGTCAAGACCTACGCTGATGCCGAGATCTCGCTGGTCAGCGAAGACTGGCTGGCGCAGCGCCGAGTGTGGATCGACAACTGGCTGCAGATCAATCCATACCTCGTTGCCAACGCACGCTTTGTGTCGTGTGCGGCCTTGGACAGGGTGGCCGCGCTGTTCGACGAACCTCGACCGCTCTTCGATGTCGAACACGCCATGCGTGATGTCGATGCTCAGCTCGTGCGAACTGCAGTCTTTATGTTGCTGCATCAAGGCAGGCTGGCCAGCGACGATCTGGCAGTTCGCTCGCTTGCCGCCACGACGTTGTTCAGCCGCAGCGCTGCCCACACCAAGGACACCAGACCATGGCCGGCTTGATTCCCCCTGAGCTGCTGGACCTGTCAAGCTGGCCGACGGTCGATCCAGCTGCCCTCGATGAGCCCAGGCGCTCCGATCTGCAGGCGCGCATGGAGGCGGTGCGGCTCTACGTCGCTCGTACTTCGGTGCAGGCCATCGAGGCCGCCACCGGTGTTCGGCGCAGTGTACTCTACCGCCTGCTCAGAAGCTGCGTCGAACCCCACGCTGATGGCCGGATCCGCGGTTTCAGGGCGCTCATTCCTTACGCCCGGGCCAAGGACTACGAACGCACCAAGCCGGTGGCACCGTCGACGCGCACCCGCTTTTCCGGCAGCGCCGGGGCGATGTCGGCGCTCCTCCAGCGCCACGACAGTCTGCCGCTGTACCTGCGCCGCTGCCTTGACCAGCACATCGTCTACATCGGCCAAGCGGGCCAGTTGTGCGGACTGCACAACGCGCATCGGGGTTTTTTGCAAGAGTGCCGCGCACTCGGCCTAAAGCTTGGCGACTACCCGTTAAACCAGGAACGCCAGGGCATCCGCAGCTTGTCGACGGCGCTGCGCTTGCTGGTCACCCAGGATTTCGCCGGTGCGGCGCGCGCTGCCGGCGCACAGCGCGTGAGTTCACCCTGGTCCGACGCAGCCCACGCACGCGAGTCCGGCGCCCGCCGGCCCCTGGAGGTCGTGGAGTTCGACGGCCACAAGCTCGACATCCGTTTGCATGTCCGCTACGAGGACAGCGCCGGGGTGCTGGAGGACATCGACATCAATCGGGTCTGGCTGCTGGTCATCATTGACGTCTTCAGCCGCGTCATCGTGGGCTGGAACTTGGTCTTGTCGGCCGAGTACGACCGCAACGACGTCATGCGCACGATCCAGCAAGCTCTTCTGCCGCAGCGCAAGCGTGCAAAACTGTCGATACCGGGTCTGCAATACGGTGCGACGGCGGGCTTCGCCAGTGAGGTGATTCCACGTCTTGAGGGTGCGTGTTGGGAGCGTCTGCGGCTAGACAACGCCAGGGCCAATCTGGCTCCTGACACGCTGTCGATGCTGTGCTCGGTGGTGGGTTGCGCGGCGGAGGCCGGGCCTGTGGCGTCGCCTACCGAGCGGCCTTACGTCGAGCGCTTCTTCGGCACCTTGGCCAAGACCCTGTCGCACCGCCTGCCTGGGGCCACGGGCGCCAGCGTCAACGATATTCGGCGTCGGCTGGTCGACCTGGCCGGCAAGGACTCGCTGGCCGTGAGCTTCGATGAGTTGCTCGAGCTGATGGACGTAACGATCGCCAACTACAACGGCACACCCCATGACGGCATCGGCGCGCGCGCGCCGCTGGAATTCCTGGCACGCGCCATGGATTTTCAGGGGGACTGCGTGCGGGTGCTGTCCGAGCCGTACCGCCGGCAACTCTGCATCCTGCAACCTTCGCGCATCTGCCGCGTGGCCGGTAGCCTCAAAGCCGGCAAGCGTCCGCACGTCAATCTGTTTGGCGTTCGGTATTCGAGTCCCCTCCTGCAGCAAGCCACCGACCTGATGGGCCAATCGCTTCGGATCTTCATCGATCCGCAAGACCTGCGTATCGTGCATGCCTACTTGGAGAGTGGTGCCGAATTCGGGACCCTGACTGCTTCCCGCCCTTGGCACATGACGCAGCATTCCGTGCGGCTGCGACAGGAGATCATGCGCCTGCGCCGCCAGCGCAAGCTGCACTTCGGCGAGGGCGACGATCCTGTCCGCGTCTTCCTCGACTTCAAGCGCAAGCAGCGCAGCCAGCAACGTGGGCGCGATGGCCATCGGACGGCCGAAGCAGCGCGCTCGGTAGCGGCAGCACTTTTGCCACCAAGCAGACCCGTATCGGCGAGCGTGCCCGGGGGTACTGTGGCGGATGTATGCCCTGCGCCGGTCCTGGTCCCGGTCAAGCCTCGCAGCTTGAAGAAGATCGGCAGCGGCCAGGTCATCCCATGGAGCGGCACTTGAGCAACGCCCTGGTCCGTCCGACAGCCATTGCTGAGCACCCACTTCATGACCGCCGCTACCGACTGCCTACGCCGCCCATTGAGGCGCTTTACACCCTGATCACGGAGGCCCTGGACCGTCGCCGACCCGGGGTGATGGTGTACGGCCGGTCGCGGCTGGGCAAGACCACCGCCATCGCCTACATCGAGGCTTTGCTGAGCACCGAACGCCCTTCCCTGCCGGTGGTCACGCTGCGCTGCCGCTTCAAGCGCGTGCCCTCGGAGATTGCCTTCTTCAGCAACTTTCTGGCCGCCGTGAGCCACAAAGCCACCGGTGGACGCGATGCCGAACAGATGCGCCAGCGTCTCATCCACCGCATGTGCGAGATGGTCGACACAAAGGCCTCGAACCAGATCCTGCTGTTTGCCGATGAGGCACAGAACCTGGGCAGCTGCGAGTACGAGTGGTTGAGGGACGTCCACGACGACCTCCAGCGCTGGGGCAAGACCCTGCTGGTGGTCCTTGTCGGGCAGCCGGAGCTGCATGGCCAAAAGTCGACGTTTCAGCGCAGCAACCGCATGCACATCGTGTCGCGCTTCATGGTGCATGAGCTGGCGTTCAGGGGCGCGCGCGACGCCGAGGACTGCGCCACCTGCCTGCAGGGCTACGATTTGCAGGAGTTCCCGACGAGCTCCGGCTGGACCCACACCCGGTTCTTCTTCCCCATGGCCTACGCAGCAGGCTTCCGGCTGGCGACCGAAGGAGCTGCAATCTGGTATGCCTTCGATCAAGCTCATCGCAGCACGCTCTGGCCTGAGGCGCTTGAGATTGGCATGGAATTCTTCACTGCGGCGGTCGAGCACCTGATGCTCAACCACTTCCATCATGATGCTGCCCAGTTCCGACCTTCCATCGAGCTGTGGGCCCAGGCCGTGCAAGCCAGTGGCTACGTCCAAGCCACCCTCAGCGGCATGGCTTCGGACGCACTGTAGAGGGCGCTCGCGTGCTGCCAGCGCTCCGACTGGGGGATGACTTTCAACGACAGTCCGACTACACCCGCAGGCCGGGCTGGTCACGGCCCGTGGAGTCGCTCTGGGCGATCGTGGGCAAGTGGCAGTTCGTGAACCGGCTGCCCTATGCGACGGTGGCGCGCTGCGTCAGCTCGCTGTCGCGCACAGGGCTGTATCAGGGCGTTGACCTGCGCGTGCTTGAAACGTTTGATCTCGACGCCCTCGCCCATTTCAGCGGCATGCAGCCCGGCGCGCTATGCGCCGGTGCTTGTGTGGCCTCGCAGTCGTCACCAGCGCTGGCTCTGACGAGTGCCAATTTACGCTGGTGCCCGGCCTGCATGACCGAAGGGTTTCACGCAGCACTGTTCCAGTTTTTGCCGATCACCCGCTGTCCCACCCACAACTCGACCCTGATTCAGGCCTGCCCGCACTGCGGGAAGACCATCCCCTATCGTCTGGACCCGGCGGCAGTGGCTACACCACTGGCCTGCCCTACTTGCATGTCGCCGCTGGTGGCTGACTTGACCATTCTTGCCCACGCGCACCACATCGTCGGCCCGTCCCAGAACCTGGCGGACTGGCAGCGTTTGCTGGCAAGGTATGCAAGCTGGTACTGCAACGCCACGCAGCTGCGCCGGCTGACCGTCGCAGAGAACACCATCTCATGTGAAGACATTCCTCCGCGCAGCCCGCTGCCAATAAATCGGCTTGCTTTCATCGGCGCGCTGCAGGAGGCCCTGCCCAGGGCCCCCTTTTTGTCATCCAATGCCGAGTTGCGCCAGTCCGCCATCTGGGCCGTCACCCCAACGGACGAGCCGCCCTGGGACAGCTCGTGGAAGGCACCATTTGGCACGCAGCACTGGCCTCACTTCCAGACCACAGCCTTCCTTGACTTGTCCCGGCGATTCAGCCGTATGACCAGCCTGCACCGTCAGCGCGATACGCCAAACGATCGGCGCGCCACCGCATGGTGGCGAAGGACCTGGCAGGGCGCAACGTCACGCCCTTGCTCAGCCCAAACAACGTTTGACGATCCGCCGTTCGGCGTGGCCGAATGGGTTGCGTTCAGCAAGCAGCCGGCTTCAAGGACCTCACGACGGGCTGCTCAACAAGCACTGGCGCTGCGCTTCGAGCAGGATCTTCAGATCACATGGCGTGCCTGGTCTGAGCTGCTCCAGCAAATGCCACAGAGCTCGTCAAAGGGGCTCCATCCCATGCTCATACCGCCACGCGGCTGCTGGTTAGACGAACCGCCGTTCTCGCCCACTTCAACCGCGCTGGGGTCATAAGAGGCCATACATTTCTACAATTACTTTGCAGAGGTCGTAAGTGGTTGATTAACATGGGGAAATTTTTTAGACCGCACGCGGATTCATGAAAATTCGGCCCATAGATCGCTGCGAGTCCACGCATTCCCACATTCACCCTCGCGTTGTTCCCACATTTACTTTCACGGACAGTAGCGCAGGCTGCGCACTTGCCGGTCGGCCTGTTCAGCGTCGATCAGTCGGTGTAGCCACGCTTCGGGCTGAGCGGGTTGGCGGGACTCTTCGGCCAGCAATTCCGACCAGGCCGTCGCCATGCCGTACAGATGCAGGGATTTGAGCTGTGCTGCGCGGTCAATGGACATGTTGGCGCCCCAGCAGATGGTCGTAGCGGCTGCAGTCGGCCATGGGCTCGACTTGCAGGCGCAGCTGTTCAGGCAGGCTGATGCGCTCGGGCCGCTCGGGCCGCTCGGGCGCCGTCAAACGCCGCAACTCGTTCATGACCACGGCGGCCGTGACCACGCCGCACTCCAGCGTCAGCTCGCAAGCCACTTGCAGCGTATCCAGCCCCACCTCGCGAGCGGCCAGCAGGAGCTCAACAAAGGCGCGGTCGCCTCTGGGTTGCTTCAAGACGCGGTCGCGCACCGCCTTGACAGCCTTGGGGAGATCCCACTCCACGAATGGCGCCCCGTTGCGCAGCGCGCCTGGTTTCTTCTCCAGCACCGGCAGGTAGTGCCAGGGATCAAAGATCAACTGATCGCGCCCAAACCGGCGGCCATGCTGGGCGATGACTTGGCCGTCGATGACGAGCCGAATTTGATCAGCAAAAACACGCACCGACACCACCTTGCCCGCGAAGTCCGCCGGCACGCTGTAGCGATTGCGATCCACGCGCACCAAGCAGGTACTCGACACGCGCATCATCTGTTCGACATAGCCTGCAAACCCGCTCGCCACCGGCCGCAGTCTGGCCCGCTCCTGCTCAAAGCACTGCGCAATCGTGCGGTCGGCCTCGGCGGGGTGGCTCCGAGCCGCCAACTCCAAGCAGCGCTTGCTCAACCATTCATTGAGCAACTCAAAGCTCTTGAAGCGCGCCATCGGCGTGAACAGCCATTCACGCACATTGCCCACCTGATTCTCGACCTGCCCCTTCTCCCAGCCAGACTCCGGGGTGCAGGCCACGGGTTCGAACAAATAGTGATTGGCCAGTGCCATGAAGCGCCGATTGAAGCGACGCTCCTTGCCGACCAGAATGGCGTCCACGACCGTCTTCAGGTTGTCGTAGATAAGCCGCTGCGGTAATCAGCAGGACTGAATAATGCGAAGGAGGCCGAGCGAAGCCTGGCCTGATCGGGCTCCGGGGTCATCGTGCTGCGCATTATTTCTCTCGTGTAATTTTTGGCTGGGAATCCACCCACCAAGGAGACACGTGATGTCGGACCTTCTACCGCAGCGCAGCGCGCTGATTCTTCAGTTTGGAGAGCATCTTGCGAGGGCAAGGTACAGCTCGACGGCAAGCGATCGCTATCTCGCCGTCGCAGGGCACTTTCTCAAGTACATCGAAGGTCGGCATGTGCCGATCGACGCAGTGCAGCCAGCGCACGTGACGATGTACTTGGCCCGAGAGTTACGTCAATTCTCTCGGCGCCATGGCCGTGCGCCGGCATCG
>JBIIVZ010000111.1:0-6881 GCA_044339175.1 Roseateles sp. | reverse complement strand
CACATGCGCGTGCGCTGCCAGATGATCGGCCGGCTGGCTCGGAGCCAACACCCGCTCCACCACCGTGGCCGGATGATGAGTCGGGCCGCACAGCAGCATGCGCGACGCGGCGTACCCCTGCAGGGGTATCGCCACGGCCAGCAGCCAGGCAAATGCGATCCGTAACAACATGCTCATGCCAAAAGTGTAATGGCTCGGCGCGTCGGCGGCCTCAAGTCGGGCAAGCCAGGCAAGCCGGAGCTTCAGACGAAAAAAAGCCGCCACTTGGGCGGCTCTTCAAACCGTCGTCTGCCCAGCCGTTGCAGCAGCCCGGTCAAGCGAGAGCTGCTTACTTCGCGGCCTTCTTTGCGGCTGGCTTTGCGGCCGGCTTGACCACAGCCTTGACGGCGACGGCTTTGCCCGCCGGCTTCGCGACCACTTTGGCTGCTGCTTTAGCGGCTACGGCTGCGGGCTTGACTGCAGCTTTGACTGCCGGTTTGGCTACAGGCTTGGCAACGACTTTCGCGACAGGCTTGACGGCAGCTTTAGCGGCCGGCTTGGCAGCGGCTTTGGCCGCGCCTTTAACCACACTTTTGGCAGCCGATTTGGCAGCCGGCTTGGCACCCGACTTGACCGCAGCTTTAGCGGCCTTGCGGGCCGCCAGCTTCGGCTCCACAGCGGCCTTGAAGGTCGAGCCGGGGATGAACTTGGGCAGCTTGGCAGCCAAGATCTTGATCCGGTCGCCGGTGCTGGGGTTGACGCCGACGCGGGCCGCGCGGGAATGCTGCTTGAACGAACCAAAGCCGGGGATTGAAACTGCACCGCCCTTTTTGACGGTGCTCACAACGACGTCAATCAGTGACTCAAGAATGCGACCTGCGTCGGCCTTGGTCAGCTCATTCTTGGTGGCCAGATGTGCAATCAGTTCGGTTTTGTTCATGCCAAGGTCTCTTATCAAAGTAGTGCCCGACCAGCTCGAGCTGGCGCATTTTCGCTGAATCGCTGCGGGCGGCTCAATTTACCTGCGACCGAACATCATTTGCCGCGCCACGGCACGCTTCAGCGGCGGCAGCGCTTGCAGTGCGGCCAGGGCCAAACCGCGCGCAATCGGCAGGCCGGGCCAGCGCCAGGCAAAGGTGCGGGCGAGGAAATCGGTCGCGGCAATCGTGCTCCAGCGGTCCGGCGCGCGCTGCCATTCAACGCTGCGCAACGCCGCCGCCACGTTGGGCTTGGCGCGCAAGGCCTCGACCAGCGCGTAGGCATCGCGCAGCCCTAGGTTCAGGCCTTGGCCGGCCACCGGATGCAGCGTTTGTGCCGCATTGCCGATGCGTACGATGCGGCCCTCGGTCAAGCTGCGCTCGGCGTTCAAGCCCAGCGCAAAGCACTTCAACGCGCTGATGCCCTGCAACCGGCCGACGGCATCGGGCAGCAGGCTGTGCAACACGGTCAGGCGCTGCGCATCGCTCAAGCTGGCCACATCGTCCTCGGCCTGCGGCATGCACCAGACCAGCGCGGCGCGGCGCTGCCCGCCCTCGCTGCGCAGCGGCAGCAGCGCCAACGGGCCGTTACGGGTGAAGCGTTCGTAGGCCACACCGGGCGGGCTGTCGTCGGCCAACGTGACGCGACCGACCCAGGCGTTCTGCTGATAGTCGTGGCTGAGCGCTTTGCGAGCCTGTTCGGCGAACACGCCGCCCTCGGCCACCACCGCCAGATCGAAATTCTCGGCAATACCGGCATCCACCTCGACGCCGTCCACTTGCGACTTCAATGCCTGCACCGGCGCACCGAAGCGGCTGCTCAAGCGGCCCGGCGTCTGCTGCTGATCCTTTGCCACCTGCGCGTTCCAGGCGGCCTGCAGCGGTGTCACCAGTTGGCCATAGCTGAGCACCGCGCCGAGTTGCGCCACGCCCTGCTCGGCCGCGCTCAGGCGCACCTCGGGCTCTTGCGAGCCGCCAAACAGCGGGTGCCGCAAGGTCGGCGGGGCTTGGCTGACGACCACTTGCAGGATGGCCTGCGCCGCACCGGCATCCCAGGCGGACAGACGCTGCAGCAACTGCACCGAACCGAGCGACAGCGCCAACGTGCGCGGGTCACCCGACACGTCGCGCTCGAGCGGTCGCGCATCGAACAAGCTGATGCGCGCTTGCGGCAGCAGCTTGGCCGCCAGCAGCGCCAGCGTCAGCCCGGCCGGCCCAGCACCAATGACGGCCAAACGCAGCGGCGCGTCGTTCTCAAGGCGGGCCGACGAGGTCTCGGCGGTGGGGAATAAATCGGCGTCGGGGCGGCGAATGGTGCGCATGGCGAGTTGAGTTCAAGCCCGTGGGAACGGGCATTTTGGGGTGGTTTCACTATAGCGGCCGCGCTGCGCTACCCTGGTTGTTCTGTTGTTTACCCTGGAGAAAGAACCGCTATGCAATATCGTCGTCTGGGCCGCAGTGGCCTGCAAGTCTCCGAACTGTCGCTCGGCTCCTGGGTCACGTATCACAACCAAGTGGATACCCACGCCGCTACCGAGATGCTCGCCGCCGCCTTTGATGCCGGCATCAACTTCTTCGACAACGCCGAGGTCTATGCACTGGGCCAGAGCGAGGTGGTGATGGGCGAGGCGTTCAAAGCGCTGAAGTGGCCACGCCTGAACTATGTCGTCTCGACCAAGTTCTTCTGGGGCATCGAGCGGGAAGGCAACACCGTCAACCGCAAGGACACGCTGAACCGCAAATACCTGATGCAGGCGATCGACGGCTCGCTCAAGCGGATGCAGTTGGACTTCATCGACCTGGTCTATTGCCACCGCCCCGACCCGCACACGCCGATCGAAGAAACCGTTCGCGCGATGAGCGACATGATCACGCAGGGCAAGGCGCTGTATTGGGGCACCAGCGAATGGTCGGCCGCCGACATCCGCGCGGCCTACGAGATTGCCGAGCGCCACCACCTGCACAAGCCGGTGATGGAGCAGCCGCAGTACAACCTGTTCCACCGCAACCGGGTCGAGCAGGAATACGCCCGGCTCTACGAAGACATGGGCTTGGGCTTGACGACTTGGAGCCCGCTGGCGTCCGGCTTGCTGACCGGCAAGTACAAGGCCGGCGTACCCGCCGGCAGCCGCGCCGCGCTGGAAAGCATGGCCTGGATGCGTGATGGTTTGACCGACCCCGCCAAGAACGCCGCAGTCGCCGAGCTGGAGAAAATTGCCACCGAACTGGGCGGTAATGTGGCGCAATTGAGCATTGCTTGGGCCAACAAGAACCCGCGCGTCTCGACGGTGATTCTGGGTGCCAGCAAGATCGGTCAATTGCACGACAACCTTGGCGCGCTGGCCCTCAGCCCCAAGCTGACGCCCGAGGTGATGGCGCGCATCGAGGCCTTGACCGCGCCACACGCGAAATAAAGCGCCAAGCTAACCGCCAAGTAAATTAGAGCCGCTTGATGTACGCCCGCAACATTTAGCGCAAGTGGGCGGTTATTCGTGCAGCGTCACCGCAGCGTCAGTCGGGCGTGGCATCCTTGCCTGGATGCCAGTCTCTCGATACTTTCACTTTCTGCTGGCGCTGTTCGGGCTGTGCTTGCTGTGCGTGCTGCTCGGGCTCAGTGCCGCGCCTGCCCGCGCGGCGCTGGCACTCGACGCCGAACCGCGCTTTGAATCGGTCGGCGTCGGCAGCATCCCGCGTGGCGTGGTCGCTGCGCTGGCGCAAGATCGTGCGGGTTTTCTGTGGATCGCCACCGGTGACGGGCTGGTCAGGCATGACGCTTACCGGTTTCGCCCCCAGGAACGCGTCAGCAAGATCGGGCCAGCGCGTAATCTGGGCTGGCTGCGGGCCCTGCTGTCGGCCCGCGATGGCCGGCTGTGGATAGGCACCGAGAGCGACGGCCTGGCCGTTTACGACCCCGCGACTGAGCAGGTCAGCCTGGTGTCGAGTCAAGCGCAGGAACCGACGGACAGCGCCGCAGTCGTGTGGCCGACGATACGTGCGCTGGCCGAAGACGTCGACGGGGCCATCTGGGTCGCCACCCTGGGGGCCGGGCTCGACCGATTCGACCCCGGCAGCGGCAGCTTCACCCACTACCGCGCTTCCGGCCAGCCGGGCAGCCTGAGCGACGACCGAGTCCATGCCCTGCTGATCGACCGTCAGGGCACGCTGTGGGTCGGCACTTGGTCCGGCCTGAGCCGCCGACTCCAGGATCGCAGCGATTTTGAAGCCGTCTTTGCGCAAACTGCCACCGGCACCGCCCCCCGCCCGGGCAGCCTGGACGGACAAAAGGTGCAAGCGCTGTTTGAGGCGTCGGACGGCCGCATCTGGGTCGGCACGCAACAAGGTGGGCTGGCCCTGCTCGACCCGCTCACGGCGCAAGGCCAGCTGCTGCCGGCTGATGCCAAACCGGGCGGCGGCCGCAGCGCGGTCAACAGCTTTGTCGAGACACCCGATGGGCTGGCCAGGCAGGTCTGGGTCGGACACGCAGCCGGCATTGATGTGCACGACAGCACGACGGCCAAACTGCTGCAGCAATTGCGCCACGACCCGCTCAACCCGACCGGCTTGGCCGGTGACGAGGTGACCCATCTGCTGGCCGACCGCGCCGGTTGGATTTGGGTCGGCGGGTTTGGCCTGGGCTTGCAGCGTCACAACCCAGCCAATCGCAGCATCTGGGTACGCGGGCCCGACGCCAGCCCCGCCACGCGGCATGAAACAGCCTTCCGCAAGGCCGACGTGCGCAGCCTGCTGCAACTGGACAACGGCGACATCTGGGCCGCGCAACACAAGGGCGGCGTGGCGGTACTGGACCCGCAGTTGCGCGTCATCGCGACGTTGCCGCTGCCCCCTGCCAGTTCCGGGGGGCGCACGGCCGCCGCCAGCCAGCAGGTATCGCGCGTCATCGCCATGGCGCAAATGACGGCCACCGGGGCCGGCCATATCTGGTTGGCGGCACCTGACGCGCTGCTGCAGTTCGACCGGCAACGCCGCTTGCTGCACAAACTGCCCCACCGCCTGGGGCCGCTCCGTCACCTGCTGGCCGGCAGCGAAGGCTCGCTGTGGGTGGGCAGCGACGACGGCCTGTATCGCCTGCGCCCCAAGGCCGCCGTCTTGCAGCGCGTGGCCTTGACAAGCGGGCAAGCGCATTTCGGCGAAATCTATTCGATGGCGCAGGGCCCCGATGAAGCGCTGTGGGTCGGCGGGCGCAATGGCCTGTTCCGCATCGCTCCGGGCGGCAGCACATTGCAGCCGGTGCTGGCACGCGCAGGTGCGGGGCTCGGCAACCCCGCCGTGCTGGGCCTGCTGTTCGACCGGCGGCAGACGCTTTGGCTCGACACCTCGGTGAAAGGACTGCACCGAATGAGCGCCTGGGACGGCAGCCAAGCAAGCTTCGAGCGCATCAGCGAGCGCCACGGCATCAACCACCGCCCGTTTGGCGTCAACATGCTGGAGGACGGGCGAGGTCGCATCTGGACGCAGCTCAACGTTTACGACCCGGCCACCGACAAGCTCGACGAGCTGACCCCGACCGATGGCATCGACATCGGCACGCCCTGGTTCTTTGCCTATACCAAAACGCTGGACGGTCGGCTGCTGTTCGGCGGCAGCAAAGGCGTGGCGGTGGTCAGCCCGGACACCTTCGACATGCCCGTCCACGCGCCGCCGCTGGTGGCGGCGGAGTTGCGCATCAACGGCGAGCGCGAGTCGGCCGGTCAGTTGCAACAAGGGCTGCAGTTGACGCCCGAGCAACGCAGTTTCAGCCTCGAATTCGCCGCGCTCGACTACAGCAACCCGAGCCGCAGCAGCTATGCCTACCGGCTGGAGGGCTTTGATCCGGCCTGGATCAGCACCGGCGCGGAATTGCGCGTGGCCGCCTACAGCAACCTGAGCCCCGGCGACTATCTGCTGCGCGTGCGCGCCAGCAACCGCAGCGGTGTCGCCAGCCAGCAGGAGTTGGCGATCCCGATCCGCGTCTTGCCCGCTTGGTGGCAGCAATGGTGGTTCCGGCTGCTGCTGCTCGGGGCGCTGCTGCTATCGGCTTATCTGCTGTTGCAACTGCGCACCCGCCAGTTGCGCGCCCGCCAACTGTGGCTGGAAGGCCAGGTCAGCCAGCGCACGGCCGAGCTGGAGGAATCCAGCCTGACCGACCCGCTGACCGGCTTGCGCAACCGGCGCTTCCTGGCCCAGCACATCGAGGCCGATGTGGCGCTGACGCTGCGCCGCCACGAAGGGCAGAAACGCGCCGCGCCGCCGGACGAGAGCGATCTGGTCTTTTTTCTGCTCGACATCGACCACTTCAAGCAAGTCAACGACGAATTCGGCCATGCGGCCGGCGATGCGGTGCTGATGCAAGTTCGCCGCCGGCTGCAGCAGGTGTTCCGGGAGTCGGACTATTTGGTGCGCTGGGGCGGCGAGGAGTTCTTGATCGTCGCGCGCGAAAGCACGCGCACCCATGCCCCCGAGTTGGCCGCACGCGCCTGCGCTGCGCTGGCTGAACAGCCGTTTGTGCTGCCCGACGGCCGCTTGCTGCACAAGACCTGCTCGGTCGGGTTTGCCTGCTTCCCGCTCGCCACGGCGGCCCCGGCGGCGCTCGATTGGGCCGCCACGGTGAACATTGCCGACGCCGCGCTCTACGCCGCCAAGCGGGCGGGTCGCAACGGCTGGCTGGGCATTCTCGGCGCACGCGGCGAATCGGTTGCGGCCTTGTCCGCCTGGAGCCACAAGCCGCTGGCCGACTGGTTGGCCAGCGGCGAGTTGCAGTCAGCCGCGTCCGGCGAAAGCATGGCGTGAGCTGAGGCCATACGCGGGTCGCGACCCAATACTGTTCACTTACCCAAAAACCGTTCGTCCTGAGCCTGTCGAAGGACTCCCCCCGCTTCCGACAACCCTTCGACAAGCTCAGGGCGAACGGGCTCTATCCGAACAGTA
>JBIIVZ010000110.1:0-6926 GCA_044339175.1 Roseateles sp. | reverse complement strand
GGCTCGGCGATCACCACGTCACCGATGAAGGCAAAGCTGGCTGACACGCCGCCCATCGTCGGGTCGGTCAGCACGCTGATGTAGGGCAGTTTGGCCTTCGCCAAGCGGCCCAGCGACGCATTCGTCTTGGCCATCTGCATCAGGCTGAGCAAGCCCTCTTGCATGCGGGCACCGCCGGTCGCCGTGAAACAGATGAACGGCGTTTTTTGTTCGATGGCGGTTTCAACACCGCGCACAAAGCGCTCGCCGACCACCGAGCCCATCGAGCCCCCCATGAAGTCGAATTCGAAACAGGCGGCAACGACCGGTATCGTCATCAACGCCCCGCCCATCACAACCATGGCATCGGTTTCACCGGTGTTTTCCAACGCCTCGCGCAGCCGATCCGGGTACTTCTTGCTGTCCTTGAACTTCAAGGGGTCCACCGGCAGCACCTCTTGGCCGATTTCGTAGCGACCTTCACCATCGAGAAAGGCGTCCAGGCGGGCGCGCGCACCAATGCGGTGGTGGTGGTTGCACTTGGGGCAAACATTGATGTTTTGCTCCAAGTCGGTTTTATAGAGCACCGTTTCGCAAGATGGACATTTGATCCATAAACCCTCGGGCACCGTACGACGCTCGGCCGTGCTTTGCTGCATCTTGGGCGGCAGCAGTTTTTCAAGCCAACTCATCGCGGATTCCTTTGTTTCATGTTCTCAGTCGCCTTGGCGGAGCTTAAACAGCATCCAACGCGGCACGGATCTCGCGGATGAACTGACCACCCGTCGCCGCCACATTATCGCGTGCTGCCGACTCCAGCAATTCGACCAGCTTGGAGCCAATCACCACCGCGTCCGATACATCGGCCACTGCGCGCGCCGTGGCCGCATCCCGAATACCGAAACCGACACCGACAGGCACCGACACAAAGCGCCGGATGCGCGGAATCATCGCTGCCACCGCCGCCGTGTCCAAATGGCCTGCGCCGGTCACGCCTTTGAGCGACACGTAATAGACATAGCCGCTGGCGACTTGGCCCACGCGCTGCATGCGCGCATCGGTCGAGGTGGGTGCCAGCAGAAAGATCGGGTCCATTTCTTGCGCCTTCAACAGCGCCGTAAAACCTTCGCACTCCTCCGGCGGGTAATCGACCACCAGCACGCCGTCCACCCCGGCCGCCTTTGCGTCCAGCACAAAACGAGCCATGCCGTAACGCTCGACCGGGTTGGCATAACCCATCAACACCACAGGCGTGATGTTGTTGCTGAGGCGGAATTCACGCACTGCATTCAGCACCTGCGGCATGCCGATGCCCTGCTTCAACGCACGCTCGGCCGCCCGCTGAATCACCGGGCCATCGGCCATCGGGTCAGAAAACGGCACGCCCAGCTCGATCACGTCGGCACCGGCCTCGGCCATCGCCAGCATCAGCGGGACGGTGGTGTCGGGATACGGATCGCCAGCGGTGACGAAGGGGATCAAGGCCTTGCGACCCTCGCTGGCCAAGCGCTCGAACGTGGCTTGAATGCGGCTCATCGTGCACCGCCCTTCGACGCAGCCGAGGGCATAGAAACAATGCTCTCGCCGCCCTTGACTGACTGCCCTTTGCAGGACGGACGACAGTAGAACTCGGCCTGCGACAGGTCAGCTACCGTGCCGATGTCCTTGTCGCCGCGACCCGACAAATTGATCAACAAATGCTGATCGCTGGACAAGGTGGGTGCCAGCTTCATCGCATAAGCCAGCGCATGGCTGGATTCCAGCGCCGGGATGATGCCCTCGGTCCGGCACAGATGGTGGAAGGCGGCCAGCGCCTCTACGTCGGTCACGCTGACATACTCGGCCCGGCCAATGTCCTTCAGATAGGCATGCTCCGGGCCGACGCCCGGATAGTCCAGTCCGGCCGAAATCGAATGCGTCTCGATGATCTGCCCGTTATCGTCCTGCAGAAGATAGGTGCGGTTGCCATGCAGCACGCCCGGACTGCCGGCCGACAAGGTCGCAGCATGCTTGCCAGTTTCCAGGCCCAGACCCGCCGCTTCGACGCCGATCAAACGCGTTGCCGCGTGCTCGATATAGGGGTAAAAAATGCCGATCGCGTTGCTGCCGCCACCCACGCAGGCGATCACCGCATCGGGCTGGCGCCCGATCATCTCGGGCATTTGCACCAGACATTCGTCGCCGATGATGCGTTGGAAGTCGCGCACCATCATTGGATAGGGGTGCGGGCCGGCCACCGTGCCGATGATGTAGAACGTTGATTCAACGTTGGTGACCCAATCGCGCATCGCCTCATTCAGCGCGTCTTTCAACGTCTTCGAACCCGACTCCACCGGCACCACCGTGGCACCGAGCAAATGCATGCGATACACATTGGGGCTTTGGCGTTTGACGTCTTCGCTGCCCATGTAGACCACGCATTCCATGCCGTAGCGGGCGCAAATGGTGGCGGTGGCCACGCCGTGCTGGCCGGCCCCAGTTTCAGCGATCACACGCTTTTTACCCATGCGCTTGGCCAACAATGCTTGGCCGATCGTGTTGTTGATCTTGTGCGCGCCGGTGTGGTTCAAGTCCTCGCGCTTCAAAAAAATCTGCGCGCCGCCCAGCTCACGGCTCAGCCGGTCGGCGTGGTAGATCGGGCTTGGGCGGCCGACAAAATGCGCCAGCTCTTTTTTGTATTCGGCGATGAAATCGGGGTCGCGGCTGTAATGTTCGTAGACATCTTTCAGCTCATCGAGCGCGTGCACCAGAGTTTCAGCCACAAAGCTGCCGCCATAAGTCTGGCCATTGACTGGGCCGAAGTGCCCACGGGCATCGGGTTGTTGATAAGTTTTCATGGAGGGATTCTTCAGAATTGCTGATCGGGATTGGCTGATCGCGTCGTGTCAAGCGCCACCAAGGTATCGGCGTGGCGGACGGCAGCACAGAACTGACGGATCATGACGGCGCTTTTGAGGCCCTTGGCCTCTTCCACGCCGGAGCTCACATCAACGGCCGAGGGCCGCAGCTGAAGAATCCCGGCTTGCACATTTCCGGCATGCAACCCACCAGACAAAACGACTGGACGGGGCACGTTTTTTGGAATGAGTGACCAATCGAAGACCTTTCCACCACCGCCGTATCCGTCAACGTGGGCGTCGACCAGAATGGCTTGGGCTGTTGCAAATTGTTGGGCGAAGTCTAACAAATCGAAGCCGTCCGTCATGCGGGCGGCTCGCAGATAGGGCCGGGCAGCGCGCTCGCAGTCTGGCGGCAATTCGTCGCCATGGAACTGCAACAGCATGTCGGGCAGCGCCGCCAGTCCGGCCGCTAACTCGTCGTCGCTCGGGTTGACGAACAGGCCGACCGGCGTGACAAAGGGCGGCAGCAACCGAGCCAACTCGGCGGCCCGCGCCGGCGTCACAAAACGAGCGCTTTTGGGATAGAACACGAAGCCAACGGCATCGACACCGGCCTCGACAGCGGCCAACACATCGGCCTCTCGGGTCAAACCACAAATTTTGATGCGAGTACGAGTCATAGGGCAGATTTAGGTCCGGGCAGCCAGTCCATGGCCGAGCAATGTTCAGGAATTTGCAAGCCCGGATCGTAGTACGGCCCGACAAAATACAGGCCGTCAGGGGGAAATGTGGGCGCAGCCAGTCGCCGGTCACGCGCAGCCAACACGGTGGCCAACCAGTCGACTGCACGCGAACCATTGCCCACGGCAATCAGGCAGCCCATCAAATTACGCACCATGTGATGCAAGAAAGCCGAGGCGTCGAAGTCAAACCGCCAATAAGCGCCGTGGCGACTGATCTCGATGGCGCGGATGGTTTTCACTGGCGACGCGGCCTGGCATTCGGACGAGCGAAAAGAGCTGAAATCATGCTCGCCGAGCAGCAACTCGGCCGCAGCGCGCATTTTTTCGACATCGAGCGGACGGAACACCCAACCGACCGCACCCGACTCGATCGCGGGCCGAACGGCCGATTCCAGCAGCAAATAGGCATAGCGCCGACCACGGGCGGCGAAGCGGGCATGAAAGTCGTCGGGCGGGAACACGCACCATTGAATCGCGATATCCGGCGGCAAATAGCGGTTGCTGCCACGCACCCAGGACGAGGCGTCGCGGCTGATGTCGGTGTCGAAATGCACGACCTGGTTCAGACCATGCACGCCGCTGTCGGTGCGGCCCGCGCAAATGGTGCGCAGCGGGGCGGCAGCAAATTGGCTCAAACCGCGCTCCAGCGCGTCCTGCACCGTCTGGCGGTCGGCCTGGCTCTGCCAGCCGTGATAAGCCTGGCCTCGAAAACTTACTCCCAGCGCTACCCTCATCGCATGCCGCTATTCATTTATCGCTCCCAAAAGAAAAGGCACCCGGTCGCGCCGGGTGCCTCCGATATTCGTTCGAATCAGCCCAATTCGTTGAGCAGCGCCTGCGCCTTTTCGAGCACCGGCCCGCTAGCCTTGCCGATCAGCTCCTGCAAGACTTCGCGCGCGCCCTCGGTGTCACCGATCTGACGGAACTCATCGGCCAACTCCAGTTGCCGCATCAGCGGGTCTTCGTCGTCGGCCGCGAACGGATCGAACGCCTCGGCCGCCGCATTGGCCGAGGCCTGGGCCGGCAGCCCGGCGGCAGCGTCGGTCGTCTCCGCCTGACTCGCGCTCAGCTCGCTGTCCCTCAACAGTTGCGCAAATTCATCCGGCAACTCGCCGTCCAGCGCCAACGAATCGGCGGCAGGGATAGCGGCCGACAGTTCCTCGGCGATGTCCTCAGCCAGCGCCTCGGGCAACTCATCAGCGGGCTGATCCGAAAGATCGAAAGAAAACTCATCCAGCTGCAAAGCTGCGGGCGCGGCTGCGGCTCCAGTTTCAGGCCGATCGGGCAGCGCCAAGTCGATGGAGGACAAGTCGAAGTCCAGCGCATTGCCCATGTCCTCGGCCGGCGGAGGCGGTGCGTTTTCACCTTCAAGCACACTGAAATCGTCCAGATCAAACGACAGACTGGACATCGACTCGGCCGCAGGTGGCGACGGCGGCGGCTCGTCCGACAGATCGAAATCCATCGCCAGCGGCGTGCTGCGCTCGACCGACGTGGCCATCGCCTGCGTTGCCTCCATCGAGAACGGCGACACCGGGGCGGGTGCGTCGAGATCGAGATCGAGGTCAAGGTCAAAGCCGCTGACCGGGCCGCCCATCGGCCGGCTGTCTTCAGCGCCACGGCCCTGGGGCTCGGTCGCCAAATGCGCTGCCGCAGCAATCACCCCCATCGCTGCCGGGCGCAGGCCTTGAGAGTTGCCGGCCTGTCCGGGCATGCCGCCGGGCTGATAGAGCGGGTTGTCTGCATCGATCAGACGGCCCATTTCCTGAGCCAGTTCCCAGTCGCCACCGCGCCCCTCGGTCTCGGCAAACAACTGAATTGCCAGTTGTTCGAAGCCTTTCGTGTCGCGGCGCTTGGCATAGACCTCGAGCAGCTTGAGTCGGATGGCCAGCCGCTCCGGATTGGCACGCAGGGCTTCCTTGAGAATTTCCTCGGCCTGCAGGTCGCGCCCGTAGGCCAGGTAGACATCGGCCTCGGCAACCGGGTCCACATCTCCGATGGCGTCCAGTTGGCTGAGCGAATAGTTCATCGACGACGCCGGCCCCGAAGCGTCGCGTGTGTCCACACGCTGACCGCCGGTGGCACCGAAGAAGGAATCAGGTTGCAGCTTGCTTTCGTTGAAGCCGGTATCCGATGGGCCGGCCGACTTGCGGCTGCGCAGGCGGTAAAAGCCCAAAGCGCCGAGGGCCGCCAGCAACACGCCGCCGAGCGGCAGCAGCAGCGAGCTGCCCAGCAGTTGGTCGAGCAGGCCAGGCTCGGCCGCTTGGGTCTCAGGCAAGGTGGCGCTGGCTGCGGCAGCCGGGGCTGAAGCAGGAATAGGTCTAGGTGCAGGCACGGCCACCGCCACCGTCGTTGGCAACGGGCTGGGCTCGCTGGCCGGCGTGGCGGTCGGAGTCGGGGGAGCTGGCGTAGCTGGCGGTACGGCCACAGCCACGACCGTTGGAGCCGGTGCGGGGACATCGGCGGGCGCGGCCTTCGGCACCGGGGCAGCGGGTGCCGCCGGTTTAGCTGCACTGGAAAGCTTCTTCAGCTCCTCCACGTTGCGCTGCAACTCGGCCACGCGCGCGGCGGCGTCTTTCTTTTCGGTGTCCTTCGACGCCTTGGCCTCGGCATTGGCACTCGCGGCCTTGCTGAGGGTCAATTTGTCAGGCGTGACCGGCGCCGCCTTGCGGTCTTCCACGGCGGCTTGTACGCGCCCCTTGGCCTGCTGCGGGCTTTCCTCAGGTTTCAGCGTTGGCACGGCACCGGCCAAACGCTGGCGGTAAGCACCAAAGTCGGCGCTTTGGGCCTGAATCACTTGCCGCGCTTGCGCCGGCGACACGGCCGTCAGCGACTCGGAGTCCGGCACCTGCAACACCACCCCGGCCTTGAGCCGGTTCATATTGCTGTTGACGAAAGCGTCCGGGTTGCTGCGGTAGAGGCCCACCAGCATTTGATCGAGAGAAACGCCAGGTGCCTGCGTTTTGGCGGCCACGCGGTACAGCGTGTCGCCAGACTTGACGGGATATTGCGAGCCGGCCGTTGCGGCTGCACTTGCTGCCGGGTTTACCGATGCCGATGCCGATGCCGATGCAGGCGGCCGTGGCGCGGCGACTGACCTGGGCTCCGGACGTGGCCGGCTGGCCGCCACAGCGGGAGCAGCGGGGGCCGCCGGAATCGCTTGGGCCAGTGCGGCGGCAGGTGGTGGCACTGCGGCAGCCTCTGCAGGGGCAGACGGCGGCAGCGGGGCCGGAGCAATCAGCGGTGCGGCAGCGATCGAAGCGGGTGCGGGCGTGCCCAGCGGCCGGGGGTTGGTCGGCGGGTCGAACAGCAAGGTGTACTCGCGCACCAAACGGCCGCTGGCCCAGGACAGCTCCAGGATCAC
>JBIIVZ010000109.1:0-6953 GCA_044339175.1 Roseateles sp. | reverse complement strand
TTCTGCAACGCGCTCAACAGAATAGCTGCCGTCACCGAGGTGGGAATACCCAGCGTCAGCAGCGGCACCAGCGTGGCGGTGACCGCTGCGTTGTTGGCCGCTTCTGGGCCGGCCACACCTTCGATGGCGCCTATCGTGCCGAACTCTTCCTTGTGCTTGGACAGCTTGCGCTCGGCGGCATAACTCAAAAAGGTGGGGATCTCCGAGCCCCCGGCCGGAATCGTGCCGAACGGGAAGCCGATCAGCGTGCCACGCAGCCAAGCGGGCCAGGAGCGCCGCCACTCGGTCTTGGTCATGTGCACCGAGCTCATTTTGTTCAGTTGCTGCGTGCTGCGGCCTTCGTACAGCGCGTTGTACAGCGTCTCGCCGACGGCAAACAGCCCCACGGCCACCAGCACCACCTCGATACCGTCCATGAACTCGGGGATGCCGGCGGTGTAACGCACCTGCGCGGTGATCTGATCCATGCCGACCAAGCCCATCGCCAAGCCGATGAACAACGCCGTCATGCCGCGCAAAGTGCTCTTGCCCAGCACCGCGCTGACGGTGGTGAAGGCCAGCAGCATCAGGCAGAAATACTCCGGCGGCCCCAGCTTGATGGCGAACTCTGCCACCACCGGCGCGAACAAGGTCACCAGAATGGTGGCAATCGTGCCGGCCACAAACGAGCCGATCGCCGAGGTCGCCAAAGCGGCCCCCGCGCGGCCGTTCTTGGCCATCTTGAAGCCTTCCAGCGCGGTCACCATCGTGCCGGTCTCGCCGGGGGTGTTGAGCAGAATGGAGGTGGTCGAGCCGCCATACATCGCGCCGTAATAGATGCCGGCAAAAAAGATCATCGAGGCCGTCGGCTCGACCTGCGAGGTGATCGGCAGCAACATCGCCACCGTCACCGCCGGGCCAATGCCCGGCAAGACACCGATGCCGGTGCCGATCACGCAGCCCAGAAAGGCCCACATCAAGTTGATCGGGGTGCCGGCGGTGGCAAAGCCACCCAGGAGTTGGTTCCAGACGTCCATCTGATATTTTCTTCTTGTTGGGAGTGACGCAAAAATGCTGCCGCCCAGCTTGCCTACCGCGACAGTGAGCCGTGCAAGGGCAAGGGCAAGGGCAATGGCAATTGCACTGGCAAAGGGGGGCGAAGCGCCGCCGCAGCGGCTTTGCGAAGTTTTTGCTTAAAGCCAGCCGCTGCCGGTCAGGCCGGGCAGGTTGATGGCCAACAACTTGGTGAACATCCAGAACACCGGGGCGGCGATCAACAGACCTGTGACCGCATCGATCAGGGTTTGCCGCAGGCCACCACCCGCCCGCCCTTCAGCCATCCGCAAGCCGCGCACGGCCAAGGCAAAGCACAGCGAACAAGCGAGGATGAAACCGATGACGGTGATCAGGCTGGCGTTGGCCACGATGCCCGCCACCACCCAACTGACCGCACGCCAATCGCCCTGTGCCGCACCAGAAGGCGCTTCCATTTCACGGTAACCACCGGTGCGCGCTTCCCAGATCAGCCAGCAGCCACACACCAGCAGCACCACCGCCACCAGCCAGGGCAAGGCATTCGGGCCAACCCCGGCATAGCCGGCATCGGACGAAATGAAAGTGGCCCCGTAAGCCATCACGGCACCGACCAACAGGGCCCCGACGCCGACCAGCGACTGGTGGCGCACCACAGCAGATTGCGTGTTCATGGGCTCAGACCATCCCGGACTTGGCCATGATGGCGCGCAAGCTGGCGAACTCGCGGTCAACGAAGTCCTCGAACTCCGCGCCCGCCATGACGGCCGGCGTCCAGCTGTTCTTTGCCAACGCGTCGGCCCAGGCTTTGCTCTTGGTGGCCTTGATGACCAACTCGGTCAGGGCCTTGCGCTGCTCCGGCGTGATGCCGGGGGCACCGTAAACCCCGCGCCAATTGCCGATGACCACGTTGATGCCGAGCTCTTGCAGGGTCGGCACATTGATACCGGCCAAGCGCGTCCCGGACGTCACCGCCAGCGCCCGCATCTTGCCGGTGTCGATGTATTGAGCAAATTCGCTGTAGCCGCTGCCGCCGACGGTGACGTTGTTGCCCAGAATGGCTGCCGTCGCCTCGCCACCCCCGCGGAAGGGCACGTAGTTGATCTTGGCCGCATCAACGCCGACTTCACGGGCAATCATCGCAGCGGCGACATGCTCGGTCGAGCCGCGCGAACCACCGCCCCACTTGACGCTGCCCACGTCCTTTTTCATTTGCTCGATCACGTCCTTCATCGACTTCAGCGGCGATTCAGCCGGCACGACGAAGACGTTGTATTCGCTGGTCAGCCGCGCAATCGGCGTGGCTTGCGACAAGCTGACCGGCGGCTTGCCGGTGATGATGCCGCCCAGCATCACAGCGCCCATCACCATCAGCGCATTCGCGTCGCCCTTGGAGGCATTGACGAATTGCGCCAGCCCGATGGCACCGGCCGCTCCGCCCTTGTTCTCGAACTGCACCGAGGACGCCAAGCCGGCATCCTGCAAGGCACGACCCAACGCACGACCGGTGCTGTCCCAGCCGCCGCCCGGGTTGGCGGGAATCATCATCTTCATGTTGACGGCGGCCTGCGCCGACAAGGGCCAAGCACCGGCAGCGGCCAGCGCGAGCATGGACTTCAAAAATGTGTCGCGACGCATCTCGGTCTCCTATGTTTTCATTTGTAGGGTCGCATCTTCGCTGACAGGGCTGTCACTCGGCTGTCCAGAAGCCTAGGGAAAATGCTAAGTTCGCGCCATGCGAATACTTCTGATCGAGGACGACGACGCCATGCGCTTGAGCCTGACGCGCAGCTTCGAGCGCCGCGGCATGGCCGTTAAAACCTGTGCCGATGGCGCGCAAGCGTTGGGCCAATGGCAGGCGGTGCGGCCCGATGTCGTGGTGCTGGACCTCAGCTTGCCCCATCTCGACGGCTTGGACGTGCTCGCGCAGGCCAGAGCCAGCGGTTTGCGCACGCCGGTGCTGATCCTGACGGCACGCGGCACGGTCGGAGACCGCATCCTGGGCTTGAATGTCGGCGCTGATGACTACCTGCCCAAGCCGTTCGATCTGGACGAATTGGTGGCACGCGTGCAGGCACTGGGGCGGCGTGCTGGCGCAGAGGCTGGCGCGCCGCTCCGCCAAGAATTTTGCGGCATGCGCCCGGATGCGGAAAGCGGCGCGGTGTATTACCAAGGCCTGGTGTTGGAAATGGCCCCGCGCGAAACCGCCATGCTGCGCGCGCTGCTCGCCCGCCCTGGCCACGCGGTGGCCAAGGAGCGCTTGTTCAGCCTGGTGTTCCAGGGCGATCCCGAGGTGCAGTTGGAGGCGATTGAAGTGGTGGCTTACCGGTTGCGCAAACGCATTGCCCATACCGGCGCGCAGTTGGTGACCTTGCGCGGCCTCGGCTATTTGCTGAGAGCGCAGGCATGAAGAAGCCGAGCTCGCTGCGCCGGCAGCTGATTCTGGGCATCCTGCTGCCGGTGGGTCTGTTGATCGCCTTCAACTCCTACAGCCTCTACCACCAAGCGCTGCGCGCCGCCGACACCGCCTACGACCGCACGCTGCTGGCCACCGCCAAATCGGTCGGCGAGCTGTTGGAAGTGGTCTTGAACGGCAGCGGTCGCCCAGAGCTGCATGCCAACTTGCTGTACTCGGCGCTGGAGCCGTTCGAGGCCGACAACCGCAGCCGCATTTATTACCGGGTCAGCGGCTTTGCCGGTGAGATGGTGTCGGGCTTCGAGGACTTGCCGGCCTGGCGCGGCAAACTGCCCGTGCAAGGCCCCTACGCCGCCCTGGTCAGCTTTTACGACGACGAATATCGAGGCGAGCCGGTACGGGTAGCGGTGCTCTTGCAACCGGTAGCCGGATCGGATGGTCAAGGTATGGCAACGATTCAGGTGGCCGAAACGCTGGAGCTGCGCCACACGCTGGCGCGCCAGTTGCTGCTGGAAACGGTCTGGCGTCAAGTGCTGCTCTTGCTGGTCATCGTGCTGGTGGTGATTGTGGTGGTGCAGCGCGCCACCGGCCCGGTGCGGCGTTTGTCCGAGCAATTGCGCAACCGCACCGAAGGTGATTTGTCCCCGGTGCTGGCACCCGATGCGCCGCGCGAGTGGCAGCCGTTGGTGGAGGCCACCAATCTGGTGGTGACGCGGTTGGCCCAGTTGCTGGAGCATCAAAAGCGTTTTGTGCGCGACGCCTCGCACCAGTTGAAGACACCGCTGGCTGTCCTGAAGGTACAGGTCCAATCGGCCCGGCAAGGCGATGTGGAACCGCTGCAAGCGCTGGCCGAAATTGACGTGACGGTGACCCGTGCCACCCAATTGGCCCACCAGTTGCTGGCCCTGGCCAAGGTCCAACAACTGCATCACCAACCCGAGGCCAGCCCCGTGCAGGACTGGGCCGAAGTGACGCGTGCGGTGGCGCTCGACTTGGCCCCGTTGATCGCACAGAAGCACCTGGACTTCGACATTGCCACAGTGCCCGCGCTGATCAGCAGTCATGAATGGAGCTTGCGCGAATTGACCCGCAATTTACTCCACAACGCGGTCTTGCACACGCCCGCAGGTGGGCGCTTGGCCATCACGCTGCAACTCATTGATGCGCAGGCCCAATTGACCATCGCAGATTCCGGCAGCGGCCTGAGCGCGCTACAGCAAGGTCAGCTCTTCTTGCCCTTTGCGACCGGTGATTCACAAAAAGGTTCGGGCCTGGGCTTGTCGATTTGCCGCGAAATCGTGCGCTCGCTGGGCGGCAGCATTGCGCTCATCAACCGGGTCGAGGCCGGCTGCATCACCGGGCTGGATGCGCGTGTGCAATTGCCGCTGCTGCCACTGCCGCTGCTGCCGCTACCGATTGCGCCCGGTTGAGCGAAACTGCAAGGCATGACAGTCAATCAAACCGCCAGCATCGGCCTACGCTTGGACAAATGGCTCTGGGCTGCACGCTTTTTCAAGACCCGCTCGCTGGCCGCCGAGGAGATCGGCAAGGGTCGGGTGCAAGTGAACGGGCAAGACGCCAAGGCGTCACGCGAGCTCAAGCTTGGCGATCTGCTGCGGCTGCGCCAAGGCCAGGTCGAACGGGAAGTCTGGGTGCGCGGCTTGAGCCATTTGCGCGGCCCGGCACCGCAGGCCCAAGCGCTGTACGAGGAAACACCCGAGAGCTTGGCGCAGCGCAGCCGTGCCGCCGAACAGCGCCGCTTGGCACCTGAGCCCGCACAAACCATCACCCAGGGCCGTCCGACGAAGCAAGACCGGCGGCGCTTGGCGGATTGGGATCGCCGGTCTACCAACACCGATCTAGACTAATTCGAGCGGCGCCGACAGCGGGCTTCGGAATTCCCCTCTTGAAATCATGGCGCTGGCGTCCATATAAACGCCATCGCTTCTATTTGCATCATGAATACAGCCCAAACCACACCTGAAGAACCCACGATTCCCGTTGAAGTTGCGGCCCTCAGCGCCGAGGACAAACTGAAGGAACTGGAAGGCCGCATGGCCGAAATGTCCGACTCCTATTTACGCGCCAAAGCCGAAGCAGAGAACATCCGCCGCCGCGCCGACGAGGACATCTCCAAAGCCCGCAAATTCGCCGTCGAGTCCTTTGCGGAATCGATGTTGCCCGTCATGGACAGCATGGAAGCGGCAATTGCGCTGCCAGACGCCAAGGTTGAAACCGTGCTGGAAGGCGTTCACGCCACCAAGCGCCAACTGGCCGCTGCGCTGGAGCGCAACAAGGTGCTGGAGATCAATCCGCCCGCCGGCACCAAGTTCGACCCTCACCACCACCAAGCCATTTCGATGGTGCCGGCCGAACAAGAAGCCAACACGGTCGTGATGGTGCTGCAGAAGGGTTACTCGATCGCTGATCGCGTCTTGCGCCCGGCCTTGGTGACGGTGGCTGCACCTCGTTAAGGCCCTGGGGACAGTCCGCAGCCGCGCAGCGGCAAGCTCTGTCCCCAGCTAAGTAATACAAGCAGTTGGCCCTTGAAAGGCCGTCGCTGAGCCACAGATTCAGTTCATCGGTTGGTGACAGAGCTACTCGCTCCACTTGGGCGGTCTGCCACGCAAAGACAAAACATTTTTTAGGAGTTGGACATGGGAAAGATCATCGGCATTGACTTGGGCACCACGAATTCGTGTGTGGCCGTCATGGAAGGCAACACGACGCGCGTGATCGAGAATGCAGAAGGCGCTCGTACCACGCCGTCCATCATTGCTTATCAAGAAGATGGCGAAATCCTGGTCGGTGCCTCGGCCAAGCGCCAAGCCGTCACCAACCCACGCAACACGCTGTACGCGGTGAAGCGCCTGATCGGCCGTAAGTTCACTGAAAAAGAAGTGCAGAAGGACATCAACCTGATGCCCTACACGATTGCTGCAGCCGACAACGGCGACGCCTGGGTAGAAGTGCGCGGCAAGAAGCTGGCACCCCCGCAGGTCAGCGCCGAAGTGCTGCGCAAGATGAAGAAGACCGCCGAAGACTATCTGGGCGAAGAAGTGACCGAGGCCGTCATCACGGTGCCGGCCTACTTCAATGACGCGCAGCGTCAAGCGACCAAGGACGCCGGCCGTATCGCCGGTCTGGATGTCAAGCGCATCATCAATGAGCCGACGGCGGCTGCCTTGGCCTTCGGCCTCGACAAGCACGGCAAGGGCGACCGCAAGATTGCTGTTTACGACTTGGGCGGCGGCACCTTTGACGTCTCCATCATCGAAATCGCCGACGTGGACGGCGAGATGCAATTCGAAGTGCTGTCGACCAACGGCGACACCTTCCTGGGCGGCGAAGACTTCGACCAGCGCATCATTGACTACATCGTCAGCGAGTTCAAGAAGGACCAGGGCGTTGACCTGACCAAGGACGTATTAGCTCTGCAGCGCCTGAAAGAAGCCGCTGAAAAGGCCAAGATCGAACTGTCGAACAGCTCGCAGACCGACGTCAACCTGCCCTACATCACGGCCGA
>JBIIVZ010000108.1:0-6963 GCA_044339175.1 Roseateles sp. | reverse complement strand
CATGAATTCGGCACGCTACGGCAGGACTTTCAGGCGGTGCTGGATCACGCCGGTCATGGCAAGACCATTGTGGCGCTGCCGGCCCGGCCGGCCATCGCCTTGCTGCGTCTGCTGGCGGCGCTGGGGCTGTCGCCGTTGCACCGCTGGATCTACGAAACCGCTGATCGCGAGAGCGAGGTGTCCATCCAACGGCTGCAGTCCCGCCTCGGATTCACACCGCGCTTTTCGAACCGCGAGGCTCTGCTGCGCAACTATGACTGGTACGTTGCCCACCGCGCCGAGTTCGAGCGTCAGCGGGGCGTGACTCACCGGCTGCCCTGGAAGCCCGGCCTGCTGGCCGCAGCAAAGCATTTTTTCTAAAGCGGAGGCGAGCCTTTGAACAGCACCGCGAGGTCGACAGAGTCATCCGATGCGCTGAGCACCCAGATTCCCCTGGCGGTTGATCTGGACGGTACGCTGCTGTGCAACGACAGCCTGCTGGAATGCTTGTGCGTCTTGTTGCGCCGCCATCCGGTTGCGCTCTTCCAACTGCCGTTCTGGCTGTTGCGAGGCCGGGCTTATCTGAAGCAGCGCATGGCCGCGCGTGCGGAGCTCGACACCGGCACGCTGCCGCTGCGCACTGAACTGCTGGCGCTGCTGCGCGGCCAGCAACATGGCGGGCGCCGGCTGTTGCTGGTCAGCGGGGCAGACGAGCACATCGCACAGGCGGTGGCCGATGATCTGCAACTGTTCAACACGGTGATTGCGAGCAACGGGCAGATCAACCTGACGGCTGAAAGGAAGCGAAACCGCTTGCTGGATGAGTTCGGCCTGCGCGGTTTCGACTACGTTGGCAACAGCTGGCACGATCTGCCGGTCTGGGCCGCTGCGCGGCAAGCCTGGGTGGTGTCGCCGTCGAAAGCGCTGGCTGAGGCGGCGGCTCGGGTGTGCACAGTAGATCAGCATCTGCCGCCACACCGGCCGACGCTGGCCACCTACCTCAGCGCGATCCGCCTGTCGCATTGGCCGAAGAGCCTGCTGCTGTTCGTGCCGTTGCTGCTGGCACATCGGCTGCATGAGGTCGCACCGCTGCTGACCGCCTTGCGCGCCGCCTTGTGCTTCAGTCTGGTCGCCTCCAGCGTCTATTTGCTCAACGACCTGCTGGATCTGGAATCCGACCGCCACCACCCGCAAAAGAAGCGCCGTGCGCTGGCGTCGGGCCGCCTGCCCATCGGGCAAGCGCTGCTGCTCATCCCGAGCCTTTGGCTGCTCGCCGCCGTGCTGGGCCACGCCTTGCCGGCAGGGCTCGGAGTTCTACTGCTCGGCTACCTCGCCCTGATGCTCGCCTATTGCCTGCGCTTGAAGGACCTGCCCATCGTCGATGCCTTGGTGCTGGCTGCGGGCTATACCTTGCGCATCGTGGCGGGCGCGCTGGTGCTGGAGATTGCCGTGCCGGCCGGACTGTTCGTCAGCGCTGCGGCCCTGTTCTTTGGGTTGGCACTGATGAAACGCTATGCCGAGTTGATCAGCTTGGCAGCCGTACTGGGCAGTTCGGCACGGGCGCGCACTTACCGGCCCAGCGACGCGGTCGTGATCGCCGAACTGGGCATTGCATCCTGTTGCACGGCGGTCATCCTGCTGGCCAGCGTCGCGCTCTACCCCGCAGGCCTTCAGCAGGGGTACAGAGTCTGGCCGATCGGCGGGGTGTGCGCCTTGCTGATGCTCTGGATCGGCCATATGTGGCTGATGGCCCATCAGGGTCGCATCCCCGATGACCCGGTCGCCTTCGCCTCGCGCGACTGGGTCAGTCGGCTGCTGGCCGGCCTGATGATGGCGGCGCTGCTCGTCGAGTCCTGGTTGGACGCGCCGTGAAACGCAAGCTGCTGTCTGCGGTTTTGGTTCTCAGCTTGATCGCTAGCGCAGGCCGAAGTGCCAGCGCCGCCGATCCGGCCAGCCCTCAGCGCAGCATCATCGACCTGCAGCCGGCAAGGCAGAGCGAAAGCGTCGAGTTGACATCCACACCGGACTCGCGTCTGACGCTGGAGCTGCTCCAGTTGAATCCCGCCATCAATGCTTGGCTGCTGCTGACGCTGCGCCCTGCGCCGCCCAGCGCGCCAAACATCTATCACCTTGAAAATGCCGCCCCCCAGCGCCAGCGCGTCGCGCTGGACCCGACCCGGCCGGGTCAGATCACCATCACCGCTAGCGGTGCTACAGCGCTCGAAGGCAAGGCCTTGGTCAGCCATTGCCAGCTCTGGCCGGGCGACTCGTTGGCGCAGGCACAACGCTCGAAGCGGGTCTATGCGCCGCTCTGCGATGGCCGGCTGTATTTGCGCAACCCGGTACGCGGCAACCGCAGCACGCTGGAGGCCAGCACGGAGTTCTTGCGCGACCATGTCTGGCGCGGCGAGGAGATCGTCGGCTTCGTCAGGCGCGAGTTCTATCAGGATGCCTTTGCCGAGCGTGCCGACACTGCCAGCCCCACCACGGCCAGCACCACAGCAAGCGCCGCCTCTGCAAGCCGCTTGGCCGACGCTCCAGGCGCGCCACCTAGCGCCCGCATGGCCAGCAACAGCCCGCTCATGCTGGCCGTCGCCGGCCTGGGGATTTCGGTCGGTACGCAGCCACCCTTGCTGGCCGGGCACTGGTATCCGGCCACCGGTGCGGCCGGCGTGTTCGCCAGCGTGGCGCAGCCGGCCGCCCTGCAGTCCGACGGCGGCCGCAGCTCTGCCCTGGACCCGGTCGAAGCCAAGGCGCTGACCTATCTGGTGGCCTTTGACTTGACGCAGCTGGAGCTGGGCTTTGCCCTGGGCACCGAACATCCCCGGCTGGGTTGGTCGGCCAGGGCGCGCAGCGAGATCGCGGCAATACGGCCGGACGGGACGGGCGGGCCAAGCGGGCCGGACGGCATTGCCAATGCCCTGCCCCTGGTGCGCACCGGCTTGCTCAGCCCAGCGCTTCAGAGCCGCGTCCTCGCCACCTTCACCGGCGGCTTCAAGCGCGAACACGGTGCCTTCCGCTATGGCTCGCTGGCGGCGGTGAATCAGGCCAGCCATTACGGCTTCATCGAACAAGGTGTTGTCTTCAGCCGCCTGGTGCCAGGTCTGGCCACGCTGTATATCCTGAATGACGGGCAGGTCGGCATGAAGACCTGGCAGCCCCAGGACGACGCGCGGTGGCTGGCACAGATCAGGCATGCGCGGCAAAACGGGGTGGCCCTGGTCGAGCCGGCGGCAGACGGTGGCCCGCCGCGCTTTGGTGCGCTGGTTGAGCGCTGGGGGGCGGGCAACTGGTCGGGCTCTGCCGACGAGCATCAACGCACCTTGCGCGCCGGTGCCTGCTGGCTGGAACAGGCCGGTCGGCAGTTCCTGATCTACGGCTATTTTTCGACCGCCACGCCGCTGGCGATGGCCCATGTCTTCCAGGCCTACGGCTGCCAATACGCGATGCATCTGGACATGAACGCGCTGGAACACACCTATCTGGCGCTCTACCCTCGCCTGGACTCGCGCCGGGCTGTCAAACATCTGGTGCCGGGCATGAGCGTGCTAGACAAGGGCAGCGGCGACGCCCTGTTGCCACGCTTCATCGGCTTTGCCGACGACCGCGATTTCTTCTATCTGCTGCGCCGTGAGGCCGGGCGATGAACATGAACTTCATGCGAAGCTGGCCGCCATTCATTCCATTCTTGGCATGGCTGCTGTTCGCTGGCACCGGGCTGCCAATCGGCCATGCCGCCGGGGCCACGCTGGCGCAGAACAACGAACAACTGCTGCGCCTGCTGCAGCAAGAGCACCGACTCACCGAGCAGCAGATGGCCGAGGTGGCGCTGATCTTCAAGCGCTCCGGTGTCATCGGTCAAGGCAACCCGGCCATCTCGGTGCATCCGCAGACACCGGCGCAATGCCGGGCGGCCAACCCGCCGCAGCCCAACCCGGCGTTCGAGCGGATCTGCGGCGGCCCGCACATGGCACCGCTGTATGACCCGCAGCACGAGACGGCGGAACAAGCCCGCAGTTGCATCGACCAGTTCGAGTTCCCGGACCTGCCCTGCGAATATCCGGTCGTCTGGATCAAGGCTCGCGAGGCGGCCCAGGTCTGCGCGGCCATCGGCAAACGCTTGTGCGATGCGCATGAGTGGGAAGGTGCTTGTGAAGGCCGCTTGCTGGCACCGGACTACCGCTTCGACCTGGCCGGCAACCCGGACAGCGGCGCTGCCGTCAGCCGCATGGCGCAGGCTCACAACCGGGCCTGGTCGGCCAGCAAGCGCTGGGCCTACGGCCCGCAATACAGCCGCGGCATCTGCGCCACCGGCAGCCAGAAGTCACCCGGCTGCAATGGCGGCGGCTGGAATGACTGCGGCTCCAACACCTATCCGGCTGCTGCCTTTCCCGCCTGCCGCAGCGCGCTGGGTGTTTTCGATCAGCACGGCAATGCGGCCGAACATATGAATCTGCCCTTGGCGGCGGAGCAGATGGCCAGCCGCGGCAGCCGCAGCCTGGGGCATACCGAGATGAAAGGCAGTTGGTTCATCTTCGACAGCTACCGCGCCCATGAGGATTGGTGCCGCTGGCGCGCGCCCTACTGGCATGGCAGCCGCGTCCTCGACCCGCACAGCCACGCCAACTACCACCTGGGCTTTCGCTGCTGCAAGAGCCTGCCCGGCCCGGCGGAGCGATGAGCCCGCCAAGCGCCTGACCTGTCATGGCAGCAGGCCGAGCGCTGGCGTCGGCCAGCCGCGCTGCAGTTCGGCCGCTCGGGGCAACACGCCTTCGTCGCTGAGCCAGGGTGCCAAGCGTGTGTCGGCCAGCAATTCGAAGATCGAGCGCGGCAAGCCGTCCAGATAGACCACCCGGCTGACCAGCCGCACGCCGTGGCTGTAATCCGCATAACCCGCTCCATGCACAGTGGAGAGCGGCTGTATCGGCCTATCCGGGCTGCGGTGCCAGCCGTAAATGGCCACCCGGCCGGGCTGAGTCCACAAACGCGGCGTCAGCACCAGATCCTTTTTGTGGCCGGCCGTCAAGGCCGACGGCTCGCCGCCTTGACCGTCTTTTTGCAGCTGCACCAGGGCGTTATGCCGCACGAAATAGTCGGTCGTGCGCATCGCATCGCCAGCAGGCATCGGCTGCGGCGTCAGTTGAACGGTGGCGCTGCGGTAGATCAGGTTGACGATGCTGCGCGTCGGCAAGGTGAAGCCAAAGCTGGCAGCGACCACCAGGGCCGTATCCAAACCCAAGGGCAGGCGCAAAAAATCGCTGTCCGAGCCCAGACTCAAATAGTCCGCCAGCACACACAGCGTCAGACGGATGGACCGGCCGCCCAGCTGCGGCAAGGTCAAGTGAAGAGGCTGGACCTGCCGCAGGAAGCCGGGCAAATTGCCCGTCAGCAACTCGGTTCGCATCGCCGAGTCACGTTGCGGCTCGCTCATCCAGGTGACAGCGGCAACAAACTGGCTGGCACTGGGTGCCGAAGCGGAGCGGGCCGGAATGGCCTGAGCAGCCGCTTCACAGACGGCTGCATCAGCCGCCACCGCGCTCGTCGGCAGCGCGCTCAGAACCCAGAAGGAGAGCAAGCAACAAGCGGCGGACTTGATCCGCATCAAGCAGATTTTTATCATCAAAAACAATATCTTAGCTTGATGCTGCAAGCTTGATCAAACGCGCTTGCGAGTGCTCAACGCGAGGCGGCAGGTGCGGCTTAATCTCCGCGACGCGCGCCATCGGTCGCACGCCAAAGGAATGCATATGTCAGCCAAGCAACTCCTCTTTCATGAAGAGGCCCGGGACAAGATCCGCCGCGGCATCGACGTCATGGCCAGTGCGGTTCAGGTGACGCTCGGGCCGCGCGGGCGCACCGTCATCATCGACAGCGAGTTCGGGCCGCCACAGATCGTCAATTCCGGCGTCGTCGTGGCGCGCTCCATCGAACTGGAAGATCGCTTCGAAAATATGGGCGCGCAACTGCTGCGCGAAGTAGCAGCACGCACCAGCGAAATGGCCGGAGACGGCACCACCACCGCCACCGTTCTGGCTCACGCGATGATTCAGGAAGGCCTGAAATACCTGGCCGCCGGCATGAACCCGATGGATCTGAAGCGGGGTATCGATCTCGCGGTCACCAGCACCGTCGCCGAGATCCGGCGGATCGCCGAACCGTTGACGAGCTCGCAGGAGATTGCCCATGTCGCGGCGATCTCCGCCAACAATGACCGATCGATCGGCGACTTGGTCGCGCAAGCGATGGACAAGGTCGGCCGCGAAGGCGCGATCAGCATCGAAGACGGCTCTGGCTTGGTCAACGAGTTGGAAGTCGTCGAAGGCCTGCAATTTGATCGAGGCTACCTGTCGCCGTATTTCATCAACAACGCCGAGAAGCAGGCGGCCGTGCTGGAGAACGCGGCCATTCTGCTGTGCGACCAGAAGCTCTCGGCCGTGGCCGATCTGCTGCCCCTGCTGGAAGCCGCAGCCAAGGCCGGCTTGCCGCTGTTGGTGATTGCCGAGGATGTCGAGGCCGAGGCGCTGGCCACCTTGGTCATCAACAGCGTGCGCGGCATCGTCAAAACCTGCGCGGTGAAGGCACCTGGCTTTGGTGATCGCCGCAAAGCGATGCTGCAAGACATGGCCTTGCTGACCGGTGCCACGGTGATTACCGGCGAACTGGGCTTGACGTTGACAAAGGCCACGCTGGAGCAACTGGGCCGAGCCCGACGTGTCGAGATCAACAAGGACACATCGACCCTGATCGGCGGGGCCGGCGACGCGCAAGCGCTGCGTGAACGCATCACCGCCCTCAAGCAGGAACGCGAAATGCAAAGCAGCGAATACGACCGCAAGCAACTGGATGAGCGGATCGCAAAGCTGTCCGGCGGGGTCGCCTTGATCAAGGTTGGCGCGGCGACCGAAACGGAGTTGAAGGAGCGCAAGTTGCGGGTCGAAGACGCCATGAACGCCACCCGCGCTGCCGTGCAAGAGGGCATCGTGC
>JBIIVZ010000107.1:0-7092 GCA_044339175.1 Roseateles sp. | reverse complement strand
GCGCAAACGCTCAGCGACCTGCTGTGGGCTGCTTGCGGCATCAACCGCAAGCAGCTCGGCGGGCGCACCGCACCCAGCGCGATGAATGCGCAAGAGGTCGATCTGTATGTGGCGCTACCCGAGGGCTTGTATCTTTACGAGCCCGAGCCCCACCAATTGCGGCTCACCGTGCACAGCGACGCACGCAGCGTCACCGGGTATCAGGACTTTGTCGACCGAGCTGCGCTGGACTTGGTGTTTGTGGCCGATCACCGCCGCATGATGCTGGTGCCGGCCAGTCAGCGCAGTGCCTACGCCTTCGCCGCTGCCGGCGCGATGGCGCAAAACGTCTATCTGTTTTGCGCCTCCGCAGGCCTGTCCACCGTCATTCGCGCCTGGATAGACCGCGACGCGCTCAGCAAGGCCATGGGCTTGGACCCCGATGAGCAGGTGCTGTTGGCGCAGACGGTGGGTTATGCCGCCCCAACGTAACCTCAAATAAATGCTGTTGCACTGCAGGTCGATTCACAAGCCGCTGGCGGTAGAGAAAGGCAAGACCGATGCAAACCTTGTCCGTTTTGATTGATGCGCAATTGATGCAATTGCCCTGCAAACTGGCGCTGGAATGGCCCGGTGGGCGAGCAGGTGCTGCTGCCGCGCCCGTGCGCCTTAAATTGCATGACAGCCGCATTTTGACCAGCTTGGTGCGAGGTCAAATCGGACATTTGGCTGACGCTTATGTGCGCGGCTTGGTGGATATCGAGGGGGCGCTGATCGATGTGATGGGCGTGGCCGCGCATTTGGTGGGCGACCCGGTGCAGCAGGGCAGTCAGTGGGCGTGGCCGCGTTGGCTGCGGCGAGCCCGCTCACGCCATCTGCATCACAGTGAGCGGGATGCGGCGGCGGTGCGATCCCATTACGACCTGTGCGACGACTTCTTCGCACTGTGGCTGGATCCTCTGCGGGTCTACTCCTGTGCCTATTACCGGGACTCAGACTTGAGCCTGAGTCAAGCGCAGGAAGCCAAGCTCGATCATGTCTGCGCCAAGTTGCAACTTGCACCGGGCCAGCGCTTTCTTGATGTGGGGGCCGGTTGGGGCGGCCTGCTGCTGTGGGCGGCCGAGCATTACGGAGTGCAAGCGCTGGGTATCACCTTGTCGAAAAACCAGCATGACTATGTGAACCGTTTGATCAAAGAGCGCGGCCTGGGCAGTCAGGTGGAGATGCGCTTGATCGACTACCGGGAGTTGCCCGAATCGGCCAGCTTCGACCGGATCGCCTCGATCGGCATGTTCGAGCATGTGGGCCATGGGCACTTGAGCACTTATTTTGCCAAGTTGGGCCGACTTCTCAAGCCGGGTGGGTTGGTGCTCAATCACGGCATCACGGCGGGTGGCTTGCGCAATGGACAGCTGGGTGCTGGCATTGGTGATTACATCGAAAAGCATATCTTTCCGGGCGGCGAGTTGGTGCATGTGGCGCGGGTCTGTGAGAGTCTGGCCGAAGGCGGGCTGGAGTTGCTTGACCTGGAAAATCTACGCCCGCACTACGCGCGGACGCTGTGGGATTGGTCCGCCGCCCTTGAGCGACAACTTGAACGTGCCCGCGAGTTGACCGACGACAGCCGAGTCCGGGCTTACCGCATGTATTTGGCGGGCTCGGCCATGAGCTTCGAGCGCGGCTGGCTGTCTCTCAACCAGTTGCTGGCAACGCGGCCGGACGGCAAGGTCCAGTCGGGACGTCTGCCGGGGGCGCAGTCAGCGTATCCCTTCAGCCGCCAACACATGTATGTTGAAGGAGCTTTACCTTGAAATCCTATTTACTCAGGAGATGCTCATGTTGAAGATGTTGGTCGCAGTCGATGGCTCTGAAAGTGCCAAGCATGCGCTGGACACCATGGCGTCCATGGCCCGGGCCGGCGTGCCCTTGGAGGTTATCTTGGTCAATGTCAGCGAGGGTCCGATGTATTACGGTGAGCTGCCGGTGTTCTCAGCCGAGCAGATCGAGGCGGCGCAAAAAACGCGGCAAGATGAGTTGCTGAACGAGGCTGCCGCGCACGCCGAGCAATGCGGTTTGGTGCTGCGTTCCATCCAGCGTGGCTCGGGGCCGTCCGCACCGGAGATTGTCCGGATCGCCGCCGAATGTCAGGTCGATCAAATCGTCTTGGGCACGCGTGGCATGTCGGCCATCGGCAGCTTGCTGTTGGGCTCGGTGGCGCAGCGGGTGGTGCATTTGTCGCCGTTTCCGGTGCTGTTGGTGAAATGAGCGCTTCGGGCAGGATGTTGGCTGCGTAGCACCTCCCGATCTGAACGGTATGTTCTCCATGCAAACACGTTTGAAGTCATGCGCCACGGCCATTGTGGCGGTGGTGGAGCCCGAAACCACGGCACTTGTCGCCGCACAGTTGATGCGCAAACACCATGTCGGGTCGCTGGTGGTGGTCGATGCAGCCGAGCAAAGTCGGCCTGTCGGCATCGTCACTGATCGCGATTTGGTGTTGGCCCTGATGGCCGAGGGTTTGGACCCGACGCTGTTCACCGTCGGCGACATCATGTCGGTCGATCTGGTGCTCGGTCACCCCGAGATGGAGTTGCTTGACGCTGTGGCCTTGATGCGGCTGCATCGCTTGCGCCGTTTGGTGCTGACCGATGACCATGAGCGTTTGGTCGGTATCACGGCGCTGGAGGATGTGCTGGACCTGCTGGCACGCGAGTTTGTTGAGCTGGCTCTTGCCTTGCGCGGAGCCCGTGACCGCGAATATGTGCAGCGCGCGACTTGAAATCTGCGCGGTGCCTGATCAAGCCAGCAACAGCTTGTGGATCAACTCCGGCGTGCTGCCCGCAGCGTATTTTTTCATCAGGCGGGCACGGTAGACGTCCACTGTGCGGGGGCTGATGGTCAAGCGGCGGCCGATCAATTTGCTGGTCAGCCCCTCGATCAAGAGAGCGGCAATCTCCCGCTCGCGCGGCGTCAGATCGGCCTTCAGCTGCCGGTGGGCGGATAGGTCCTCAAAGCTCCAGATACCTTCTGCATGCGGATCGCTCGGGTCGAGTGCGCGGCCCGACACATGGCACCAGAACAGCTGGGCGGGCTCGACTCGCTTCATGATGCGGTCATCGGCGTAGAACCCCGCCGAGTCCAAGCTGGCGACGATGCGCGCCCCGGTGCGCTCGAACTCGGCCGAACTGGGGTAAAGCACCTCGAAACTGCGGCCCAGCAATTGCTCACGCTCGGCACCGAACATGCTCAACAGTTGTCGGTTGCAGTCGACGATCAAGCGATTGGCCGACAGCACCAGGCCGATCGGTGCCATCTCGAAGGCGGTGCGGTAGGTCAGGGTCATGGCGGGTTGATTTTTTGGACGGCAACTGGCGCGCGTGTCAAAGCAGCGCGTAGGTGGTGGTGGCCTGGGCGGCCAAGCGGCCATCCGGGTTGCTGATGTCGATCGTTCCGAACGCCAGGCTCTTGCCGCTGCGCAGCACACGGGCGCGAATCAGGCAATGCTCGCCGCTGATCGGGCGCAAAAAGCTGGTCTGCAATTGCACCGTCGTCATCGGCCGGAACTCGCCCAGTTCCATCATCAGGGCCAGCACCATCGCGGTGTCGGCAGCGGCCATCGTCGCCTGACCGCACATCACGCCGCCGCTGTGCACGAAGGCCGGCTTGACCGGCAGCCGCAGCAGCACCTCTCCTATCCCCGCCCCCGCCGCCACTTCCAGCACTTGCAAGTCCATGGCGGTGATCCAGGGCGCAAAAATTTTAGGGATCTGATCTTGCAGATCCTGCGCGCTGAAGCTCATGGGCTGGTCCTGGTGAGGCAGCGCGGGTGGGGCTGCGAGTGTTGCGAGTGTTTGGCGGGATTGGGTGCGTATTTGGTGCGTACCTGGGGGCGAATGGCGACAGCTCTGCAAATTGCCGCATTCTTGTAAGCGATTGTACGTAACGACTACGTAAGCCCTTAAGTAGTACCCTCCGAAGCTGGTGACAGGTAGATAAATCAACAGACGGAGATGCGGATGAACAAGGTATTCCCCAGTGCCGCTGAGGCGCTCAAGGGCATCGTCAGCGACGGGCAGCTGATGGCTGTGGGCGGTTTTGGTCTTTGCGGCATTCCCGAGGCGCTGATTGCCGCCTTGCGCGACAGCGGCGTCAAGGACCTGACGGTGATCTCCAACAACGCCGGTGTGGACGGCTTCGGCCTCGGTCAGTTGCTGGAAACACGGCAGATCAAGCGAATGATCTCCAGCTACGTGGGTGAAAACAAAGAGTTCGAGCGCCAATATCTGGCCGGTGAGCTGGAACTGGAATTCACACCGCAAGGCACGCTGGCCGAAAAGCTGCGCGCTGGGGGTGCGGGCATTCCGGCATTCTTTACACGCACTGGCGTGGGCACCATCGTGGCCGACGGCAAGGAACTGCGCGAGTTCGACGGCCACACCTATGTGATGGAGCTGGCGCTGCACCCCGACGTGTCGCTGGTCAAGGCCTGGAAGGCCGACAAGAGCGGCAACCTGGTGTTCCGCCGCACCGCGCGCAACTTCAACCCGGCTGCGGCAATGGCCGGCAAGATCACCGTGGTCGAGGTGGAGGAGTTGGTTGAAGTGGGTGCCATCGACCCCGACGCGGTTCATCTGCCGGGCATTTATGTGCACCGCATCGTCGTCAATGCGCATCCTGAAAAGCGCATCGAAAAGAAAACACTCACCGAAAAGAAGGGAGCCTGATCATGGCGTGGACACAAGACCAAATGGCGGCTCGCGCGGCGCTGGAACTGCAAGACGGCTTTTACGTCAACCTCGGCATCGGCATCCCGACGCTGGTCGCCAACTTCGTCCCAACCGACATTGAAGTCTGGCTGCAAAGCGAGAACGGCATGTTGGGCATCGGCCCGTTCCCAACCGAAGACGAAGTGGACGCCGACCTGATCAACGCCGGCAAGCAGACCGTCACCACGATTCCCGGCTCCAGCATCTTCGGCTCGCACGACAGCTTCGCGATGATCCGCGGCGGCAAGATCAATTTGTCGATCCTGGGCGCGATGCAAGTCAGCGCCAGCGGCGACCTGGCCAACTGGATGATCCCCGGCAAGATGGTCAAGGGCATGGGCGGCGCGATGGACCTGGTCGCCGGCGTCAAGCGCGTCATCGTGCTGATGGAGCATGTGGCGCGCAAGAAAGACGGCACCGAAGACATGAAGATCCTGCCGCATTGCACCCTGCCGTTGACCGGCGTGGGCGTGGTGAACCGCATCATCACCGACCTGGCCGTGATGGACGTGACACCTGAGGGCCTCAAGCTGGTGGAACTGGCCGACGGCGTGACGCGCGAGCAAGTGCAAGCCAAGACCGGCGTGCCGCTGCTGTAAATCTCAGCTGAAGCGCTTGTTGACGAAAAAGGGCCGGTGAGAACCGGCCCTTTTTCTTGGGTAATGCAGGGTAATGCAGAGTAACGCGGGGTCTCGCTGGCTTGGCCAGCAAGGCCGCTTTCAACTCACTTGCGCACGTGATCCAGCGCGCGTGGCGGTTGATAGCCCAACTGAACGGCGCGGGCTTCGTATTGCGAGGCCAACATCGGCTGGCCTTGGCGGCGAAAGTGCAGGGCCAACTCATAGCTGGCGGCGTCGTTGCCCAGCAGCGCCGCAAATTGCAGCCAGCCGACGTAGCGGTTGCCGGTTGTGGGGCCGGCGTCGCCGGCGGTACCTGCGTCATCGGCTTTCGGCAGTTGCAGATGGGCCAGCCGCGCGGCGGCGTTTTTGTCGCCCAGCGCGGCACGCCGCAGGTCGGCCAACACGGCGGGCGTCGCGTTGGTCGATTGGAAGGCGCTCTTGAACAGCCGCACGTCGTTGCGGCTCAACACCCGCACCGTGCCACTGGCCTGCTCACGCAGTTGGGCCACGCTCGCGGCTGAATCGCTGTTCGGGAAGCGCCGCAAATAGTCATCGGCCAAGCGCACGATGTCGGCCGGCCACAGCGTTTGTTGCAGCGCTTGGCGCATGCCGGACTCAGTGCCTGAATCCGCCGCCACAAGGGCGTGTGCTGGGCTGCTGAGCAAGGCCGCACAGCAGGTCAAAGCGGTGAGGATAACTTTGAACATGACGGCGGCTCCTGACGGTGTTGCTGGGTGAATCGCTGGTTTCAATTTTGGCCGATGGGTGGTTTTTTGGGGCTATTCGGTGCCAGCAGCAGCCTGCGGCAGCGTGACAATCACACGCAAATGCGGGCTGAACAGCGACTGATCTGCCCGCAGCAGCTCGCTGTCCGGCCGTCGCCGCGCGATTTGCCTCGACTACCATCGACGCTCCTTAGCGCGCCTGACACTGATGCCTAATCGTCTGCCACCTGTTCGCCGAGCCGCACAAGTTGCCGCCCGTTTTTCCCTTCGCAACGCAGTGCTGGCGCTGTCTTGCACGCTGTGCTGTGCGCTGGCTGCGGGCACTGTGGCGGCCGAGCCTACCTTGCCGATCCAGCCCGAAGGGGCGTCGGGCTTCAGCGCCAAGTCGGGTTGGACCTATCCCCATTCCGCCGTGGCCGCCGCCCACCCATTGGCGGCTGATGCCGGTCAGGAAATGCTCAGAGCCGGCGGCAGCGCCATCGACGCAGCGATTGCCGTGCAACTGGTGTTGACGCTGGTGGAGCCGCAGTCCAGCGGCATCGGCGGCGGTGCCTTCCTGATGCTTTGGGATGGCCAGCAATTGAGCGCGCTCGACGGCCGCGAAACCGCGCCCGCCGCCGCCGACGAGAAACTCTTCCTCAAGCCCGACGGTCGGGCGATGAGCTTTGCGCAAGCGGTGGTGGGCGGCCGCTCGGTCGGCACACCGGGCTTGTTGCGGATGTTGGAGCAGGCCCATCGCCAGCATGGCCGATTGCCTTGGGCGCAGTTGTTTGAGCCGGCCATCCGGCTCAGCGAGGCCGGCTTCGAGCTCAGCGCGCGCACCCACAAGCTGCTCAGTGAAGAGGGCGGAGGCTTGCAGCGTGACGCTCAATCGGCGGCCTATTTTTTCGATGCCAGCGGTCAGCCCTGGGCGGCCGGGCACCGGCTGCACAACCCGGCGCTGGCGGCTGTGTTGCGGCAGGTAGCGGCTGGCGGCGCGGACGCTTTTCTGCTCGGCCCGGT
>JBIIVZ010000106.1:0-7104 GCA_044339175.1 Roseateles sp. | reverse complement strand
TCCTGCCGCACACCGACCCGCTGGGCGCGGTGGATGTGGCCGAGCGGATCAGGGAACGCATCGAAGCGCTGAATTTTTGCTGGAACAGTCATTCCTTGCCGGTCAGCGTCAGCGTCGGCGTGGCCGCCTTGCAAAACCATCACATGACGCTGGACCAACTGATCCACGACGCCGAAGACGCGCTTTATTTGGCCAAGATGGCCGGCCGCAATTGCGTGCGGGCGGGTGACGGCTTGTTGTCCGGCAAGCTAGGCGGCGTGTTCAGCAATTGATTTGCTGCCGGGGGCGGGCCCGTCAACTGCTGCCGCGCCGCACGATCTCGAAGCCGAGGTCCAGCTGGGGTTCGGTGACAGACCCGCCGCGCATCAGCGTCATCAACATGCGGGCTGCCTCACGGCCGATGGCGCTGCGCGGGGTGCGCACCGTCGTCAGGGTGGGCAGCATCTGGTCGCTGCCGGTCAGGTCATTGAAGCCCGCCACCGCGACGCGCTCGGGCACTCGGATACCAAGCCGCAGCGCCGCCAGCAGTGCGCCCTGGGCCAGGTCGTCGTTGTTGAAAAATATCGCTTCGACCAGGGGGGCTTCGCGCAGGATCTGCTCGAACAAAGCACCACCCAGCGCCAGCGAGGAGGGCAGGGAGTTCAGCCATTCCAGCGCCGGATCAGCCAACCCAGCGGACTGCATCGCGCGCCGGTAGCCGTCCAGGCGCTGCAAGCTGCGCGGGTCGAGCTGGGCTGCGGCAAAAGCGATATGGCGCAGGCCTTGATCCAGCAACGCTTGCGTCATTGCTTGCCCCGCATCGGCCTGCGAGAAGCCGACGCTGTAAACCCCAGCCTCCGCCACGGTTTCCATCACATGCACACAAGGTACGCCGCTGCTTTCGATCAGTTGTTTGGCGGCCGGAGTGCGGTCAAAGCCGGTCACGATCAGCCCGGCCGGGCGATGCAGCAAATAGCTGCGCAACAAGGCCTCTTCCTCGTTCGGGTCGTAATGGGTGACGCCGATCAGCGTTTGAAAGCCGGCCGGGAACAAGCTGCGCTGCACCGCATCCAGCAATTCAACAAACAACGCATTGCTGAGCAGCGGAATCAACACCGCCACCTGCGAGCTGCGGCTAGAAGCAAGAGCGCGCGCGGCCGGGTCGGGTACATAGCCCAGCGCCAGCGCCGCTTGCTGCACCCGTTCCACCAATTCGGCACCCACCGCACGCTCACCGCGCAAGGCCCGCGACACGGTGATCGGGCTGACGCCAGCGGCCAAGGCGACGTCTTGCAAGGTGGCTCGGCCACTGGAGCGCGGTCGCTTGATGGCGGCTGTCACGCGCTGAGTGAGTTCAGCGCTGGAGTCGTCCGGCGGCGGTTGGTTTGACATTGCTCCGTACTTTCCCTGATGTGGCGCCGAGTGCTTGAACGCTAGGATAGCGCTATCCAACGACTAGAAACAGCTTTTGTCTCGATCTCGGCCTGCTTTAAACAGAAATTTCAGACGAAATTTTTCTCAACCCGGCGGTGCCTGCATCGCCTTTTGTTCGACCTTGCGGGATAGCGCTATCCAGATGAAAAACATGGTGGTAATGGGCGTGGCCGGTTGCGGAAAATCCAGTTTGGGGCAAGCGCTGGCAACCGCTTTGAGCCGCACCTATATCGAAGGTGACGCACACCATTCAACGGCCAATGTGGCCAAGATGCGTGCCGGCATCGCGCTGACCGACGCCGATCGCAGCGGTTGGTTGCAGCTTTTAGGCGAGCAATTGGGCCAACAACCAGCCAATGCAACGGATGGAACGGTGCTGGCTTGCTCGGCCTTGAAAAAATCGTACCGGGATCTGCTGCGCCAAGCCAGCCCGGGCCTGCGCTTTGTGTTCCTGGAGATTTCACGCGAGCAGTCGCTGCAACGTGTGGCGGCGCGCGGCGATCAGCATTTATTCCCGACCAGTCTGGTGGACAGCCAATTCGCCGCGCTGGAGTCGCCGCTCGGCGAGCCCGGCGTGCTGGTGGTGGACGCCGCACAGAACCCGGCACAACAACTCGGCCAAGTCTTGCACTGGCTGGCAGGAGAACACTGATGGAACAACAAGAACAATCCAAACCGAGTTGGCAGCGCGCCAGCGAGGCGGCGATGGCCGGCTGTCTGGCGGTGATGTCGCTGGCGGTGTTCGTCAACGTGGTGTTGCGCTACGGCTTTGGCAGCGGGGTGGCCGCCAGCGAAGAGTTATCGCGCCTGCTGTTTGTCTGGATGGTGTTCATCGGTGCCACGGCCGCCTACCCGCTGGGCGAACACATGGCCTTCACCAGCCTGCTGCTGCCGCTGCGCAACAAGCCCCGCGCGCTGTTGATGATGACCCTGCTGATCCGCCTCGCCGTGCTGCTGGCTTGCATCCTGTTGGGCTGGGGCGCTTGGCAACAGGTGGTGGTGGGGCTGGACAGCCACTCGGTGGTGCTGGGCTATTCCAGCGCCTTGCTGCCGCTGCCCGCGCTGCTCAGCAGTGCCGTGATCGGCCTGATCGCTTTGGCGCAGTTGCTGCGCGCCACGCCGCTGAGCTTTGGCCATGACGTAGAGGTGGAGTGACCATGAGCAACGAATCCTGGGCTTTTGTGATCTTCTCGCTGGGCATGTTGGTGCTGATGGGCATCGGCATGCCGATGGCCTTTGCCCTGGTGCTGACCGGTGCAGGCATGGCCTGGTCGCTGGACTTCTGGGACACCCAGTTGTTGGCGCAGAACATGGTGGCCGGCATTGACAGCTTTCCGCTGCTGGCCGTGCCGTTTTTCATCTTGGCCGGTGAGCTGATGAATGCCGGCGGCATCAGCCGACGCATCATCGCGATGGCGCAGGCCTGGGTCGGCCACATCCGCGGAGGTTTGGGCTTTGTGGCGATTGGCGCTGCGGTCTTGATGGCCAGCATGAGTGGCTCGGCCCTGGCCGACACCGCCGCTCTGGCCACCATCTTGCTGCCGATGATGCGGGCGCATGGCTATCCGATGCACACCTCGGCCGGGCTGATTGCGGCCGGCGGCATCATTGCGCCGATCATTCCGCCGTCGATGCCGTTCGTGATTTACGGCGTGACGACCAACACGTCGATCTCCGCGCTGTTCTTGTCCGGTATCGTGCCCGGCCTGATCATGGGTGCCGGGCTGATCGTGGCCTGGAAGCTGCAACTGCGCAGCATCGATCTGCCTGCAGGCATTGCCCTGCCGATGAGCGAGCGGCTGCGCGCCACCGTCAAGGCCTTCTGGGCCGTGCTGATGCCCGTCATCATCATTGGCGGCATGAAGAGCGGCTTGTTCACACCCACCGAGGCGGCCGTGGTGGCCGCGTTCTATGCCCTGATGATTGCGTTCTTCGTGCACCGCGAGCTGAGCTTGGCGCAGTTCCACGGCGTGCTGGTGCGTGCCGCCAAAACGACGGCCATCGTGATGTTTCTGTGTGCCGGCGCGCAAGTGGCCAGCTACATGATCACGCTGGCCGACCTGCCCACGCTGCTGACCGGCTGGCTGGGCGGATTGATCGATTCACCGCGCCTGTTGATGGCGGTGATGATGGTCGTGCTGGTCATCATCGGTACGGCGCTCGACCTGACACCGACGATCCTGATCTTTGCGCCGGTGATGCTGCCGATTGCCACCAAGGCGGGCATCGATCCGGTCTATTTCGGCTTGATGTTCATCTTGAACGGAGCCATCGGCTTGATCACGCCGCCAGTGGGCACAGTGCTCAATGTGGTGGCGGGCGTCGGACGTTTGTCGATGCACCAAGTCATCAAAGGCGTGAACCCGTTCTTGCTGACCTACGCCCTGATCCTGATCCTGTTCACCATCTTTCCCCAGATCGTCATCGCGCCCGTGGCGTGGATGCGCTGATCACTCACACTCAAAGGAGACTCCCTTGAAAACATTGCGTCGCACCCTTCTGGCTGCCGTGGCCCTCGCGTTGACTGCCAGCCTAGCCCCCGTTCAAGCGCAAGACATCAAGCCCCGTTTGATCCGCTTTGGCTACGGGCTGGCCGAGGACAGCAATCAGGGCCGCGCCACCAAGGTGTTGGCCGATAACGTCCTCAAGCTCTCGGGCGGCAAGATGAAACTGCGCGCCATCGGCGGTGCCGCACTCGGCCCGGACACGCAGATGCAGCAGGCCTTGATCGGCGGCGCCCAGGAAATGATGGTCGGCTCGACCGCGACGCTGGTCGGCATCAGCAAGGAAATGGCGCTCTGGGACACGCCGTTCCTGATCAGCAGCGCCCGCGAGGCCGACGCTTTGCTGGACGGCCCGGTCGGCGACAAGGTCCGCGCCAAGCTCGAAGAAAAAGGCCTGGTCGGCTTGGTCTACTGGGAAAACGGCTTTCGCAACGTCACCAACAACAAGCGCGCCGTCACCAAGCTGGAAGATCTGGACGGCATCAAGCTGCGGGTGATGCAGAACAATGTGTTCCTGGACAGCTTCAAAGCGCTGGGTGCCAACGCCGTGCCCTTGCCCTATTCCGAGCTGTTCACCGCGCTGGAAACCAAGGCAGTGGACGGGCAAGAGAACCCGTACAACACGATTCTTTCGGCCAAGTTCTACGAGGTGCAAAAGTACCTGACTGTGACGAACCACGTCTACAGCCCGTGGATCGTGCTGGTCAGCAAGAAGTACTGGGACGGGCTGTCAAAAGACGAGCGTGCGGTGCTGCAAAAAGCCGCCGTCATCAGCCGCGATTTCGAGCGCCAGGACACCCGCGTCGAAGCCAGCCGCGCCCTGGGGGAGTTGAAGGCCAAGGGCATGCAGATCAACGAGCTGTCGGCGGCTGAATCGACCCGCATGCGCGACCGCCTGACCCGCGTCAACGCGGGTCAGGCCGCCAATGTGGGCATGGAGCTGTGGAGCGAAGCGCAGGCCGAGTTGGTGAAAATTCGGGCGAAGAAGTAAGGTCGACGAAGAGTTTCACAGTGGACTCATATTGACCAAGTGTACGGAGATGGATTTATACTGAACTTCTCACCATACGCTGGAGTCATCGCCATGGGTGCCAACGCCGAAACTCGTCAATGGGTGGACAAGTCAGCCCACAACCCGCCAAGCAACCAAGCCGGTCACAAGTCCGGCGCGCCAACGTCGGCCGCCCCCGACCTCCAATCCCCGGCCGCCGCAGCCGCCGCGCTGCGCACGTTTTTCAACATCGCCCGGGCCTGGGATTTGAGCAACGACGAGCAACAGCGCTTGTTGGGCTGCGGGCGCAGCACCTTTTTTGACTGGAAGGCCGGCCGCGTCAAAGCCGGGCTGGACGGTGCAACGCTGGAACGGCTGTCCCATCTGTTCGGCATTTATGCCGGGCTGCAAGTCTTGTTGCCGATACCCGAGCGGGCCAATGCGTGGCTCAAAAAGCCGAACAGCGCGCCCCTGTTTGGCGGCAGCTCGGCGCTGGCCCGCTTGCTGAGCGGGCAAATCGCCGATCTGTTCGTGGTACGTCAATATCTGGACGCGCAGCGCGGCGGTTGGGCTTGAGTGCAGTGCCGGGTCAAGATGAATTTCCACGCAACACGTTGCGCTGGCCTGACTCCTGCCGCTTGGTGCCGAGCCGCTTCCCGCCGGTGCTGTTGTTTGACGCGGTGGCCGACCCGGCCGATCTGGCAGTGGTGTTTGCCATTGAGGCGCTGGGCAACCCAAGACTGCGGGACGAGATCGGTGAATTGGCCCTGGTGCCGGCTGAACAACGCATCAGCGGCCCTGGCAGCAGCCCGATCATGGCGGCGTTCACCCACCTGAACCCGGAAGGCTCGCGCTTTTCGGACGGCAGCTACGGCGTTTATTACGCCGCCGCTGATCTCGCCACCGCTGTGGCCGAGGTCAGCCACCACCGCGCTCGCTTCCTCGCCCGAACCAATGAGGCGACGATAGACATCGACCTGCGCTGCTACCGGGTGACCATCAACGCCTTGTTGTGCGATCTGCGCGGGGAGGCTGCAGCCGAAGCGCTCCACGACCCGGACAGCTACGCGGCGTCCCAATTGTTTGGCGGCCAGCTGCGTTTGGCGACTGAGCCCGAGGCCGGCATTGCCTACGACAGCGTGCGCTGGCCGGGCGGCCAATGCGTGGCGCTATTCACGCCCCGCGCTACCGAGCCTCCAGCCCGCCAAGCCGAGCATGTCAGCCTGCGCTGGAACGGCGAACGGATCAGCGAGTGGTATCTGAAGTCGGATCACCACGTGGTCGGCAATTGAGGTCAGCCGAACAAGGGCTTAACACTCGACGATGTTGACCGCCAGCCCGCCACGGGCGGTTTCCTTGTACTTGGTCATCATGTCGGCACCGGTTTCTCGCATCGTCTTGATGACTTGATCGAGGCTGACGAAATGGGTGCCGTCGCCGCGCAAGGCCATGCGGGCGGCGTTGATGGCCTTGACCGAGGCAATCGCGTTGCGCTCGATGCAGGGGATTTGCACCAAGCCGCCGACCGGGTCGCAGGTCAGCCCCAGATGGTGTTCCATGCCGATTTCGGCGGCGTTTTCGACTTGCTCCGGCGTGCCGCCCATCACTTGGCAGAGCGCCCCGGCGGCCATCGAACAAGCCACACCGACTTCACCCTGGCAGCCGACCTCGGCACCCGAAATGGAGGCGTTTTCCTTGTAGAGCAGGCCGATGGCGGCGGCGGTCAGCAAGAAGTCGATCACGCCGTCCTCGGTGGCACCCGGATAGAAACGGCTGTAATAGTGCAGCACGGCGGGCACGATGCCGGCCGCGCCATTGGTCGGCGCGGTCACGACCCGGCCACCGGCCGCGTTTTCTTCGTTGACAGCCAAGGCGTACAGATTGACCCAGTCCAGCACCAGCAGCGGGTCGCTTGGGGGCATCGGTGGCTCGGTACTCGCGCTGTGAGCCGACGCCTGGGTCGAATCTTGAGTCAGATCGCGGTGCAATCGCGCGGCGCGGCGCTTCACCTTGAAACCGCCGGGCAGCACGCCCTCGGTCTTGCAGCCGCGCACCACACAGTCCTGCATCACTTGCCAGATGCGCAACAGCCCGGCGCGGGTGTCGGCGTCACTGCGCCAATGGCGCTCATTGCGCCGCATGATTTCGGCGATCGTGATGCCGTGCTGCCGGGCCAAGCGCAGCAGATCGTCGCCG
>JBIIVZ010000105.1:0-7126 GCA_044339175.1 Roseateles sp. | reverse complement strand
CCTGGGCTTGCTACGATGTGGGATTCCCACGGCTTGGCACCTTCCTTTGCGCTTATCCATTTGTTTTGCCGGGCTGCTGCTGACGCAGTTTTTTTCCACGGGCCTGGCTGCCGCGCCCTACACCCCGGGCACCGACCAACAGGTGCTGGAGGTGCTGCCGGCCCGCGCCGCTGACCCGCGCATGCGGGAGATGCGCGAGCTGCGCCGGGCGCTGGCCGAGCAGCCGAACGATGCCGAGGCTGCCGTGCGCTTGGCGAGGCGTTATTACGAAGAAGTCGCTGCCGAGGGCGATCCGCGCTATGTCGGTTACGCCCAAGCGGCGCTGGCACCCTGGTGGGACTTGCCCGCGCCGCCTTCGCCCGTGCGCTTGCAGCGCGCGGTCTTGTTGCAGTTCAGCCATCAGTTCGATGCCGCCTTGGCCGACTTGGACGCCATCGTCAAAGCCGACCCGTCGCAAGGCGAAGCCTGGGCTTGGGACGCGGCGATCCGCATGGTCAGGGCCGACTACGCCGGAGTGCGCAATGCCTGTGCGCAAATGGCGGCGCTGGCCACCCCGTTGATTGCGACAGCCTGCCGGGCGCAGGTCGATGCGGTGACCGGTCATGCCGTGCCGGCCGCTGCTGCACTGCGGACTAGCTTGGCCAAGTTCCCGCAAGCCGCGCCGCACGAGCGCTTGTGGGCTTTGACCCGCTTGGCTGAGACCGAGGAGCGGCTCGGTCGGCCGGTGCCGGCCGAGGCGGCCTTTCGCAGCGCGCTGGCGCTGGGCATTAGCGACGGCTATCTGCAAGCGGCCTACGCCGACTTTTTGCTCGACCGCCAGCGCCCGGCCGAGGTGCTTGTGTTGCTGAAGGACAAATCGCGCTCTGACCTGCTGCTATTGCGGCTGGCGCTGGCGGCCAAGGCACTCGACAGCTCCAGTTTGAGCGCTTGGCAAGATGAGCTGACCGCCCGTTTTGACGCGGCCCGCTTGCGTGGCGACAGCCTGCACCAAAAAGAGGAAGCCCGCTTTGCACTGGTGCTGCTGGGCCAAGCGGCCCGGGCGGTGCAACTGGCCAGCCAGAACTACGAGTTGCAGCGCGAGCCGGCCGATGCGCGCATCTTGCTGGAGGCGGCGCTGGCGGCCAAACAGCCGGCGGCCGCCGCGCCGGTGTTGGCCTGGATGGCCAGTTCCGGCGTGCAAAGCCAAGCCTTGCAGGCGCTGGCTGCTCAACTCGCTCCGCTGAAAGGCTCGAAATGAGCGCCGTGCGCCGTGGCTTGGGCTGGCTGGCCTTGCTGTTCGGCCTGCTGGGCCAGGGCCTGGCGCAAGCGCACAAGCCGTCCGACAGCTATTTGCGCTTGAACGTCAATGAACAGGCGGACGGCGGGCAGTTCGTCAGCGGGCAGTGGGACATCGCGCTGCGCGACCTCGACTTCGCCCTCGGCCTGGACGGTGACGGCGATGGCCGCATCACCTGGGGCGAAACCCGCGCCAAGCATGACGAGATCGCCGCGTACGCGCTGGCGCGGCTGGGCGTTGCGAGCGACGGCGAGGCCTGCGTGATCTCGGTGCCCGAGCAATTGGTCGACGACCACAGCGACGGGGCCTACAGCGTGTTGCGCTTGCGCTTGGCTTGCCCGCAGGCCACGAACAAGAGCAAGCCGCCGACTCGCCTGACCCTCACCTATCAGCTGTTTGCCGACCTTGACCCGCAGCACCGTGGCCTGCTCAATTTGCAGGCGGGTGGGCAGACACGCACCGCCATCTTCGGACCGGCCGCACGCACGCAGGAGTTCGTGCTGGAAGACCTCAGCTGGAGCCGCCAGTTGTCTGCCTACGTCCGCGACGGCGTCTGGCATATCTGGATCGGCTATGACCACATCCTGTTCCTGCTCTCGTTGCTGCTGCCGGCCGTGCTGGTCTGGCGGGCCCCGGGCTGGCAGGTCTCGGCCAGCTTCAAGGGCTCGGTGATCGAGGTGGCCAAAGTCGTCACCGCCTTCACCCTGGCGCACTCGATCACGCTGTCGCTGGCGACGCTGGGCTGGGTGGCGCTGCCGTCGCGCTGGGTCGAGGCCTCGATTGCCGCTTCGGTGGTGTTGGCCGCCTTGAACAACGTCCGGCCGGTGTTCCACGGCCGACGCTGGTGGGTGGCATTCGGTTTCGGGCTGATCCACGGCTTCGGCTTTGCCAGCGTGTTGGCCGATCTGGGCCTGCCGCAGGGCGCTTTGCTGTTGGCGCTGGTCGGCTTCAACCTCGGCGTCGAGCTGGGGCAGTTGGCCATCGTGGCGGTGTTTCTGCCGCTGGCCTTCAGCCTCCGGCGCAGCTGGCTGTATCAGCGACTCATCTTCGTCGGCGGTTCGCTGCTGATCGCGGCGCTGGCTTTTGTGTGGTTGTGCGAGCGCTTGTTCAATTTCAAGTTATTGCCATTCTGAAGGCTGGCGGAGGTCGGCGCGGCATACTTCGCCCTCAACCGCGCAGCTCCTCATGGCCACAAAACCTCTCCCCGACAATTCAGCTCTCAACTTCACCACCGCCTCGGGCAAGCCCGCGCTGACGATAGATCAATTGCTGGCGCAAGCGCGCGAGCAACAGGGGGCGGCGCGTGCGGCTTGGCCGGTCCCACAGGCCAAGGCCGGCAAGCCCAGGAAGACCGACGATGACGTTGAGCGCCCCAGCGGTGCCGACGAGCAAACCGTCCTCGACGCGCTGCTGCTGGCGGGCGGCACGCGTGGTGCGGTCGGCCTGAGCCAGTGGATGGAAGTGGCGGGCTTCATGCGCCAGGGTTCGGGTCGGGCGTTTTCGCAGGCCCAGGTCACGGCGTGTATCCAGAGCCTGCAGGAGCAGGGCCTGATCGATCTCGTGCCGACGCGCGGCTATGTGGTCGACCTGAAAAGTAACGCCGAGCGCCTGCAAGCATTGCTGCTGAAGCCAGTGGCCAAGACTTACTGGCGCTTGCTGGCCTGGATGTTTGCCGGCGCGACCGGGGATGCTTACCGGGTCGTGAGCTGGATCAGTGTGCGCAACAACGAAGAGGCGATCACGCTGCTGCGCTTGTTCTTGCACTCGGGTGTCAAGCTGGCTGAGTTCGAGCTGCACATGAACGGCCTGCTGGCCGAAATGTCCGACCCGATGCTGATGCGCCAGGTGCTCATCGACCCGTGGATGCCAGAAGCGCTGGGTGCCGTCGATGCTCCGCTGCGCAGCAAACTGCTGGGCCGGGCACTCGACATGATGCACGCCGGCGACCCCCGCGCGGTGCTGCTGCGCCAATGGTTGCAAGAGCGCTTCAAGACCGAGCCCAGCACCCTGGCACCGTCACTGCGCATGCAGCTGGCCCAAAGCCGCCTGCTGGCGCTGGACTTTGCCGGCATGCGCACGCTGCTGGACGGCCTGGGCGGGGCGTCGCTGCCCCTGTTCGCTGCGGCCGAACTGGCCGCTGGCGGCCAATGGCAGGACGCGGTGACGTTGTTCGACCATGCCATCAAGGACATCCGCAAGGTCAGCGGTGCCCGCCGCGACGCGATGCCGGTGGATGTGGCGCGCATTTACGTGCTGAGTCTGCTGGCCCAGCCCGACCCGGCGGCTTGGACGGCAGCGCGCAAGTTCTGCATCGCCGAATCGGGCTCGCGCACGCCGTCGCCGCACGACTGGTGGGGCCGCTGGGCCCATGTGATCGGCACCCGCCTGGGCGAGGACAGCTTGGACGAGAGCACGCTGGCGCATCACCCGGCGCTGGAATCACGCGAGCACAGCCTGGGCCATGCCAGCGACCGGCTGTTGCTGGCCGCCTGGGCCGGCAAGGAAGCACCCGGCTGGTCCACCGCCTCGGTGCAAAGCCTGTTGCTGCGTTTGCAGCAGACACAGCAGCTATGGCTGGCGGCCTGGGTGCTGGCGGCGGCGCAGCGGCTGGAGCTGGGCCCGTTGACGCTGGACCTGAGCGCGCGGCCCGCGCCGGCCAACTACCTCGGCGCGCCGCGCGAGCCCTGGCGCGATGCGCTGGCCGCCATCACCTCGCTGGCCGATGAAAAAACCAGCAAGGCGGCGGCCGGCAGCAGCACCGAGCTGGCCTGGCAATTGACGCTGGACAGCCACGGCCGGGTGCAAGACGTGGAGCCGCTGGAGCGTGTCGTCAGCGCCCGCGGCGTGGCCAAGCTGAAGCCTGTGACGCTGGCCAAGTTGAAGAAGAACGGCGCGGCCAGTGCGCGCGACAACGCCGTGCTGCGCCATATCGAGCGCAGCATTTACGGCGGTGCCAACAGCTACCAACTCGACATCACGCAAGCCGCCGTGGCGTTGATCGGCCACCCGGCGGTGATGTTTGCCGACGCGCCCAGCCAATGGGTGGAGCTGGTGGAGGCGCAGCCGGAGCTGGAGGTGCTGCGCCGCCGGGTTGTGAGCGGGGCCGGCGTCGACGACGGTGCCGAGCAGTTCGAGTTCCGTATCCATCCGCAATTGGTCAACGTCGAGCCGCCGCGCATATTCAGCGGCTTTGGCAGCAACCATGACACCGAAATCGCCAAGCGCGACGCGCTGCGCGTGCTGCGTGACGGCCCGCAACATGCGCGGCTGATCCGCATCACCGCCGCACAACGCCGGGTGGCCGAGCTGGTGGCGCAGGGCTGGACGGTGCCGGCCTCGGCCAACGCCGAGCTGGGAGGCGCGCTGCAAGTGTTGAGCGGCTTGTTCCAGCTGCACAGCGACGCCGATGCCGGCCAACTGGTGACGGGCGACAGCCGCTTGCGCGCCCAGTTGCGCCCGCTCGGCGATGGTTTGCAATTGCAACTGGTGGCGCAGCCGTTCGGCAGCTTCGGCCCGGGCGTGACACCGGGCCAGGGCCGCGCGCGGCTGATGTGCATGCATGAAGGCGTCAGCCTGGCGACCGAGCGCGACTTGCAGGCCGAGAATCTGGCCCGCCAAGCGGTGCTGGAGGCGCTGCCCTTCCTCGACCCCGAGCTGGGCCCCGAGTCGCCGTGGCTGCTGGCCGACGCGGAGCAAGCGCTGCGCGCGGTTGAAGTGCTGCCCGGCCTGGCCGGTATCGCCGCGCTCGATTGGCCCAAGGGCAAGCCGCTGCGCGTTACGCCAGTGAACAGCACGGCACTGACCGTGCAAGTCAGCAGCGGCCGCGACTGGCTGGCGCTGAACGGCGAGGCGCAACTGGACGAGCAGCGCGTGCTCGGCCTGCAAGAGCTGATGGCGCTGACGCGGGCCTCGCGCAGCCGTTTTGTGCGCCTGGGCGAGGGCGAATATCTGGCGCTGAGCGAGCAACTGCGTCAGCAATTGCGCGACCTCGACGCGCTCGGTCAAGCCAAGAAGGATCAGCTGCAACTGCCGCAGGCTGCCGCTTCCTGGCTGGATGAAACGCTGGCCGACATGCAGGTCGGCGGCGACCCGCAATGGCACAGCCGCATGGACGCGCTGGCCAGCGCATCGGCGCTGCAGCCGCTGCTGCCGGCCGGCTTGCGGGCCGAGTTGCGCAGCTATCAGCTGGAGGGTTTTTGCTGGATGACGCGGCTGGCGCAGGCCGGTCTGGGCGCTTGCCTGGCCGACGACATGGGCTTGGGCAAAACGGTGCAGACGCTGGCGCTGCTGATCACGCGGGCCGAGCTGGGCCCGGCGCTGGTGCTGGCACCGACCTCCGTCTGCGGCAATTGGTTGGCCGAAACCGAGACCTTTGCGCCGGGCCTGCAATGCAAGATTTACGGCGAAGGTGCGGACCGTGCCGCCCTGATCGCGCAGGCCGGGCCGGGCGATGTGCTGGTGGTGTCGTATGCGCTGGCGCAGATCGACGCCGAACTGTTCGCCGACAAGCAATGGGCCACGCTGGTGATGGACGAGGCGCAGGCGCTGAAGAATGCGGCGACCAAGCGGGCCCGCTCGGTGGCCGAGTTCAAGGCCGACTTCCGGCTGGCGCTGTCCGGTACGCCGGTGGAGAACCGCTTGTCCGATCTCTGGTCCATCATGAATCTGATCAACCCGGGCTTGCTGGGCAACGCGACGCAGTTTGCCGAGCGCTTTTCCAACCCGATCGAACGTCACCAAGACGCTGTGGCGCGCCAACGCTTGCGCCGGCTGGTCTCGCCCTTTTTGCTGCGGCGGACCAAATCACAGGTGCTGCAAGACCTGCCGCCGCGCACCGAAATCGTCCACTTGGTGCAGCCCAGCAGCGAGGAGCGCAACTTTCTGGAAGCGCTGCGGCGCAGTGCCCAGGAGGCCGTGGCCGCTGCCGGCCAAGGCGGCCAAGCCGCGCCGATGCAGGTGTTGGCCGAGCTGATGCGCTTGCGCCGTGCCGCGTGCGACCCGCGTTTGGTGTCGCCGGAGCTGGGGTTGGTGGGCTCCAAGCTGGGCGAGTTCGAGCGCATCGTGCGCGAGTTGGTCGACGGCTCGCACAAGGCGCTGGTGTTCAGCCAGTTCACCGACTTCTTGAAGCTGCTGGCCGAGCGCCTCGACGCGATGGGCGTCAAATACCAATACCTGGACGGCAGCACGCCGGCGGCGGAGCGCACCAAGCGCGTGGCCGCCTTCCAGCGCGGCGAGGGCGAGGTGTTCCTGATCAGCCTGAAGGCCGGCGGCTTTGGCCTCAACCTGACCATGGCCGACTATGTGCTGATCGTCGACCCCTGGTGGAACCCGGCCGCCGAAGACCAAGCCACCGGCCGTGCCCACCGCATGGGCCAAAAGCGCCCGGTCACCGTCTACCGCCTGGTCACCGCCGGCTCGGTGGAGGAACGCATCATCGACCTGCATCGCGAAAAACGCGGCTTGGCCGACGGCATCCTGGAAGGTCAGGACGAAGCGACCGTGCTGGACGCCAAGGCGCTGTCCGAGTTGTTGCGCGGCTGATCGGCCGCGCCGAGTCGCAGGCTCACGATATGGCGCAGGGCTCACATTGAGCCGCTGGAGTGGCGCGGTGGATCGCTGACTCGTCCCTGACTTGCATTTGCCGACAGCCCCGTCGGCAAGTTAGGGGGAGTGGTGTTTACCAGCAAAAACTCCCTGAAATCATCATGCTACCGTCCCGGCCAGGGCGTTAGGCGGAGCATTTTTCGTCCAGAGCGCTCCCGCGAAGGGCCGCTGCGGCGCGCCGATTCGTGGGCTCAAACATCGGTCTGCGAGGGGGAAATCATGGCCTTGTTCAAACTTGAAATGGCG
>JBIIVZ010000104.1:0-7129 GCA_044339175.1 Roseateles sp. | reverse complement strand
CGATCTGGTGGACGCGCAATTCATGCAGCTTTTGCTTCAGCAAGGCCGGCGGCAGCAGGTCGGCGTCGAGCTCAAGTTCGACGGGCTCCAGCCTGCAAGCCGCCTCCGCCTGTTCGAGCAGAGTCGGCAAGCCCGCCAGCTCGCACGGTTCGCTCGGCGCGCCGGTCTGCGGCTTCATTCAGCGGCTCCACCCACCGCCCGCTCGGTCGTGGCGATGGCATAGATCTGGCCGTTCTCGCTCAGCAAGGCAGTTGAGGTGATGGCAACGTCGACCTTCGCGCCCTCCTTGGTGAGGCGCTCGGTCCGGTAAGGCTCGATCATGGGTGCCCGGCTCATCTGGGCAAGCCGTTGCAGCGCCTGCTCTCGCAAGGCTTCTGGGATCAGGCTGCGTACATTCATTTGCAGGGCTTCCGTCTCGCTCCAGCCATACATGCGGGTGGCGGCCGGGTTCCAGGCCATGATTTTGCCGGACAGGTCCTGCACGGTGATGGCGTCAAACGCATCTCGCACCACCACCGCCATGCGCGCCAACTGCTTGGCCGACAGCGTCAGAGCGGCCGTGGTCTGTTTCAGTTCGGTCACGTCGACAAAGCTGATGACAGCCCCTTCGATGACGTTTTCCAGCGTCCTGTAGGGCTGGATGCGCATCGTGTACCAGCGGCCCTCCTTCGTCTGCACATCGATGGCTTTGGGGGTAAGGGTGTCGAGCACGTATTGCACATCGGGTATCAAGCTGTCGTAGCCGACCAGATTGCTGACGATGTGGCCCACCGGCCGGCCCACATCGCTGGGGATCAAGTTGATGATGCTGCTGGCGGCGGGCGTGAAACGCAGGATGCGCAACTGGTGGTTGACGAACACCGTGCCGATGCCGGTGCCGGCCAGCAGGTTGTTCATGTCGTTGTTGGCGCGGGACAAATCCGTCACCTTGTCTTGCAACTCGGTGTTGACGGTGGCCAGTTCTTCGTTGACCGATTGCAGCTCTTCCTTGGAGGTTTCCAGTTCCTCGTTGGTCGATTGCAGTTCCTCGTTGACCGACTGCATTTCCTCGTTGGCGGACTTCAGCTCCTCGTTGGAGCTTTCCAGCTCCTCATGGGTGCTCTGCAGGTAGTCGTCCTTGGTGCGCAATTCGCGTTGCAATTCGGCAATGCGCTGGGCGGCGGCGTCGCCCTGCAAGCTGCGCGAAGTGTCGGTCCCCATCGCTGCGACGAGCGCGGCGGCTTCTGGGCTAGGCTCGGGGGCGTCCGCCAGCATCACAAGGAACAGTAAAGGCGCGGTCACATCGACTGCGCCGGTCGCGCGAGCCCCTCCCAACGTGTCATTGACCGGACAGACGCTCAGGTTGACGCGGGTGAAATGGCCATTCGTCTTGACGCTCAATTGGTCGGCGCGCTCGACCTTCTTGCTCTGCACTGCCTTGTGCAGCGTGCTGGTCAGCGCCGGGCTCAGCCCTTGGCGGGCCATTTTCAGGATGTTGTTGATGCCCACTTCGCCGGGGCTGGGCTCCAGATACATGCCGGTGCGGCCATGCAAATAGAGGATGTCGCCGCGCTCGTTGACCAGCGCACTGGCAGGAGCAAATTGTTGCAACAGCGCTTGTTCAGTCAACTCTCGCAAGGGGGGTTTCATGGCGGCTTTGGTTCGGGCGGTACCGCGTGCGATCACACCTTCCAGCCCGCTTTCGATGATGGCGTCCGAGGGCAACATGCGGCTCAGTACGGCCCGCTGCATGCCGGGACTATTGGGGCGGCGCTGAAACAGTTTGGCCTTGCGGTCCAGCACGGCAAACAGCGCGTCGAACTCGCCCACCCCTTCCGAGCTGCCCAGGAACAACCGCCCGCCCGGGTTGAGCGCGTAATGAAACAGCGGGATGACCTTTTTTTGCAGATCGCCGTCCATATAGATCAACAGATTGCGACAGGTCACCAGGTCGAGGCGTGAAAACGGCGGGTCCTTGATCAGGTCATGCTCGGAAAACACCAGCAAGTCGCGGATGCTCTTGTTGATGCGCACTCTGTTGCCGTCCAGTTCGGGGGTAAAAAAGCGCGCAAAGCGCTGCGGGCTCATGTCGGCCGCCACGCTGGCCGGGTAGCGGCCCAGGCGTGCGGTAGCGATGGCGCGGCTGTCGATGTCGGTGGCGAAGAGCTGGATTTTGAACGTCACCCGGAACGCTTCCATCCGCTCGACCAGTAGGATGGCGATCGAATAAGCCTCCTCACCGGTCGAGCAGCCCACCACCCAGATGCGCAGCGGAGCACCGGGCTCGCGGTCCTCGAACAGCTTCGGAATGACCTGTGTTTCCAGCTCATGGAACGCGTCCGGGTCCCGGAAGAAGCTGGTCACACCGATCAACAGGTCGCGGAACAAGGCCTCCACTTCTTGCGGCGTGCGCTGCAAATAGCGCACATAGCTGGTCAAGGTGTCGATTTGCTGCACGGCCATGCGGCGGTCGATGCGGCGGTGCACGGTGCTGGGTTTGTATTGCGAAAAATCGTGGCCGGTGTGTTCGCGCAGCAAGATGAAGATCTTCCTCAGCTCGTTTTCCGATTTGAACGCCCGCTCGCTGTTGCCGCGTCCCAGCCGACCAAAGGCGCGGGCCACATAGGTCATCAGCTGCGGCACCATCTCGATCGGTGGCAGCTCATAGTCGACCAAGCCGGTGGCGAGGGCGGCACTCGGCATGCCGTCGAACTCAGCCGAATCCGGGGTTTGCGCCATCGCCAAGCCGCCTTCGGACTTGATGGCGCGTAAGCCCAACATGCCGTCGCTGCCGGTGCCGGACAACACGACGCCGATGGCCCGTTCGCGTTGGTCTTGCGCTAACGAGCGGAAGAAAAAGTCGATCGGCATGGTGTGGCCGCGCGGTGCCGCGGGCTCCATCAGTTGCAGCGAGCCGTTCAGGAACGCCATGTCGCAGTTGGGCGGAATGACATAGACGCAATTGACCTGCATCCGCATGCCGTCCGTGACCTCGAACACGGCCAAGCGGGTGCAGCGCTGGATCAGCTCGCTGAGCAGGCTTTTGTGGTCGGGTGCCAGGTGCTGGATCAGCACAAAAGCCATGCCGGGCTTGTCGTCCGACGGCATGCCTGAAAAGAACGCTTTGAAAGCCGCCAGCCCCCCAGCAGAAGCCCCGATGCCCACCACCGGAAAGTTGCCGCCCGACGTCAAGCCGGGCACTGACAAGCTGGGCGCAGCGGCACCTGCATCGGCAGTCTGCGTTGGGCCCGGCGCTAAGTCGGGTGCGGCGGCCGCTGTCGTGATTGCCGTCGCTGGCGCGCTGGCTTCGATGGGTCCTTCGATGGGCGCTTCGATGGGAGTCTCGGCCTGCTTTAACCGGGGCGCGTCGAACGCCAATTTCGGTGTTTCATTTTCGCTATTGGCCATGAGGGTTCCGCTGGAGGCTGGGCGCGGCCGACAAGGCCGTTGGCGATAAGACAAAGCGCGTAGCATACGACGCCGCCAAGCCTGCGCAGCGCAGCAGACGGCGCGCCCATCAACTGCTCAAGCAGCGCTGCCGTTCAACCCGGCCAGCTGGTCCGGCGGCACCGGGCGGGAGAAGTAAAAACCTTGAAACGCGTCGCAACCCATGCCGGCCAACGCCTCGTGCTGGCCGGCAGTTTCCACGCCTTCAGCAATCACGGTCAGGCCCAGGTTGTGGCCCAGCGCCAGGATGGTGCGGGCAATCATCGCGTCGCTGGGGTTGGTCAGTACATCGCGCACAAAGGATTGATCGATCTTCAACTGCTCCAGTGGCAGGCGCTTCAATTGTGAGAGCGAGGAAAAACCGGTGCCAAAGTCGTCCAGCGACAAGCCCACGCCAAAGGCCCGCAGCGCTTCCATCTTGGTGACCACGTCGGCCACATCGCCGACCAGGGTGCTTTCGGTCAGCTCCAGCTTGAGCTGGTGCGGCTGCACACCGCTGTGGGCCAGCGTGGCGGCCACGGTGGCCACAAAGTCGGGTTTGGCAAATTGGCAGGCGCTGACGTTGACGGCCAGCGTCCAGTGTGCCGTGGCCGGCTGTTGCGACCAGGCCAGCAATTGCGCGCAAGCGGCCTCCAGCACCCATTGACCCAGCGGCAAGATCATGCCGGTTTCTTCGGCCAGCGGGATGAATTGGGACGGCTGCGCCAGCCCCAAGCGCGGGTGATTCCAGCGCACCAGCGCTTCGGCACCGGTGGTTTGTCCGTCGCCACCGACCTGAATTTGGTAATGCAGCACGAACTCGTGCGCAATCAAGCCCTGGCGCAACTCCTTTTCCAGCTCGGCATGGGCAAAGGCCGCAGCCTGCATGGCGGGGTCAAAAAAGCGCGCGGCATTGCGGCCTGCCGACTTGGCCTGGTACATCGCGACGTCGGCTCTCTTCAGCAAAACTTCGATCGAGTCCAGGCCGTCCAGGAACAGCACGATGCCGATGCTGGGTGTGCTGGCGTAATCGTGGTTGCCCAAACGGTAGGGTTCGCGCAGCACCGCGAGCACCTTGTTGGCGATTTCCTCGGCTTCCGCCGCAGCCTCGGCGGCCTCGCTGTGCAGGCCTTCCAGCAGGATCACGAACTCATCGCCGCCCAGGCGGGCCAGGCTGTCGCATTCGCGCACACAGGTCTGTATGCGCTCGGCGACCTGCACCAACAACAGGTCGCCGACATCGTGGCCCAGGCTGTCATTCAGCTGCTTGAAGTGGTCGAGATCCAGAAACATCAAGCTGCCATGCGCCCCGCTTCGAGCGGATGTCACCAGGGCTTGCTTGAGCCTGTCCATCAACAAACGCCGGTTGGGCAGGCCGGTCAAGGGGTCGTAAAAGGCCAACCGGTGCACCTCGTCGAGCTGGTGCTTTTCTTGCGTGATATCACTTATCAAGCCGATGAAGGTGCGCCGGCCGCCGCTGTCGACCTCAGACACGGTCAAACGGATCGGGAACACGCTGCCGTCTTTGCGGCAGGCCTCCAGGTCACGCGGTGTCCCGATGACAGAGGTGTTGTTAGTGGCCAGGTAGGTTTCCAGATACTGGTTATGCTGGCTGCGATGGGGTTCGGGCATCAACTGCTTGACGTTGCGCCCCAGCATTTCTCGGTCGGCATAGCCAAACATGCGACAGGCTGCCTTATTGAACGTTTCTATCTGACCTATGACATTGATGGTGATGACGGCGTCGCCCACATTGTCCAGAACCGTCTGCGTGTGCTGGGCCGACTGATGCAGCGCTTCGCGGCTGTCCTCCAGCGCCTGCTCGACCAATTTGCGCTTGCTGATGTCGCTCATCACGATGCGCAAAACGCGGCGGCGGCTGTTGCGCCGCTCACTCGGCACCAAGTCTCCGTCGGCGGCCGTCGCGGTCAATTGCACCCAGAGCGGATTGCCGACACTGTTGACCAGACGTAATTCGACGGTCTGTGACTCTGCGTTATCCAACAACGCACGTCTCAGCCGGTAAAACAGATCCTGGTCGGCGCTATAAATAAATTGGCTGATCCGCCGCTTGAGCAGCATGCTGCGCTCGCAACCCAGCAGCTTGGCGGCACTCAGGTTGGCTTGCAGAACCATTCCGAATTCGCTGACCGTGCAGTAGCCGACGGGGGCGAGTTCGTAGAGGTCGAAATAGCGTTCTCGCGCCAAATACAGCGCCTGTTCGGAGCGGCGCAACTCGTCGTTCTGCATCTCCAGCTCAATCTGGTGCACATACAGCTCGTGCACCAATTTGCCCATGGCCTCAGGCGACAAGTTCTCCTGCTCGTGCAGGTCAAGATTGATTTGCCCGGCGATGACTGACTCGGCCCGTTGCCGTAAGTTTGCAGGCGGCGCGGCGGTTGGCTGCGATTGATCACTGTTCTGAGGCACTGTGGTGACTCCTTGGCGGCTTGGAAACGCGCCGGAGATTCTATCGTGCCAAGTCCGCCTCGTGTCACAGAAACGGACGGGTTTGCTTATAGGAGCGCGCCAATCCGTTTCAGTTTGCTAGTGAGCGCCACCCGCATCCAATGGAACATGTTGCGTTTTTGGCGGCCGACGGGTCAGCCAAAGTGCAGCGATCAACAGCAGAAACAAAGCGCCAGAAGCCAGAAAGATATCGTCGGCGGCCCGAGTGTAGGCTTGCTGATCTATCAATCGATTGAGTTGACTCAACGCCTGATCTGCGCTCAAACCGGCCGCCCGCAGGCCCGCCAAAGTCTCGCCGGCGACCGGGTCGCCCAGGCTCAAACGCTCGGTCAAATGGGCATGGTGCAGCACGGCGCGGCTCTCCCACAGCGTGGTGGAGATGGACACGCCCATGGCACCCGCCGTGATGCGCACGAAGTTGGACAGCCCGGCAGCCGCCGGCAGCCGGTCCGGTGCCAGGCCGGTCAGCGTCAACGTGGTCAACGGGATGAAGAACAGGGCCAAGGCCGCGCCTTGCAGAATCGTCGGCACCATGATGGTGGCGAAGTCGGTTTGCGTGGTGAAGTTCGAGCGCATGCCCAGCACCAGAGCGAACAGTAAGAAGGCGACAGTTGCCATCCAGCGCGGGTCGATGCGGCCAATGTTTTTGCCCACAATTGGCGACAACAAAATCGCCAGAATGCCGACCGGTGCCAGCGCCATGCCGGCATCGGTGGCGGTATAGCCCATGTATTGCTGCAACCACAGCGGCAACAACACGACATTGCCGAAGAACAATCCGTAGGCAATCGCGAGCGTGCCGGCACCAAAGGCGAAGTTGCGGCGAGCGAACAAGCGCAGGTCCACCACCGGGTGTTTGTCGGTCAGCTCCCAGGCGACAAAGAAGGCAAAGCCCACCGCCGCCGCGACGGCCAAGATCTGGATCTCGCCGCTGGCAAACCAGTCCAACTCCTTGCCCTTGTCCAGCATGATTTGCAGCGCACCGACCCAGATCACCAGCAGGGCCAGGCCGACGCCGTCAATCGGCAGTTTGCGGATGACGGTCTCGCGCTTGTGGTAGATGCTCCAAGTCAAAAAGGCCGCCAACAGGCCCACCGGCACATTGATGTAGAAGATCCAGGGCCAAGAAACGTTGTCGGTCAGCCAGCCGCCCAGCAGCGGCCCCACCACCGGTGCCACCAGCGTGGTGACGCCCCAAAAAGCCAGCGCCGTGCCGGCTTTTGCGGCCGGGTAGCTGGACAGCAGCAGCGTTTGC
>JBIIVZ010000103.1:0-7138 GCA_044339175.1 Roseateles sp. | reverse complement strand
CTGAGAGGGTGAGAACTTTTTACTGCGCGGCCGCCATGCGTCGTTGGCTGGGTACTCGGAATCCTCTCGTACCTGGAGTACGTTCCGGCATCCGCGCCCCCGCCCAAGCCTGACAGCCGCTCGCTACAAAAGTTCTCACCTTCTGAGCTGGCGCTGATGAAAAAACTGTAAATCAGCGCTGGAATTCCGACCAAAACGAAAACGATGTGGCGATGAAGATGGGGCACCGAGCGGGTTGGATACGATGTGCGATCTGATGGCCGTTCAAAAGCGTGACCCGCCGTCCTTTTCTTCCCTTATTTAAAAATCTAGCGGGCTCACACACGTTGACAGGCTCGTATCGCAAACATCGGCTTCGGCAGTCAGGCTTCGGCATTCAAGCACTGTGCAAGCTTTCGTACTTCGTGACTGGGAAGTCGTTTGACGGCATCGCCGATGTCGGGTCGACTCCAATCTGTCCTGTTGCTGCCGCTTGTCAAGGTAGCTGTTTTTTGTTGTGAACTACCGCATGTCGCAAGATCCTGAGCTCGCCTCCCAACCCTTTCTTTCTGTGTCCCTGTGGCGATTCGGCTCCTTGGTCTGGCTGACCTCGCTGAGTCTGGCGCTTGCCGCTTTGTTGGCCTTGGGCGCATTCGGTGTTTACGAGCGTAATGAGGCTTTGAGCAGCGCACAGGCTCGTGCCGAATTGCTGGCCCGGGTGCTGGAGGATCAAGCGACCCGCAGCATCGAAAACGCTGCGCTGAACCTGCGCAGCTTGGGCGACAACATCGCTTTGCTGCCGGCGACCGAGCCGGACACTGAGCGGTTGCAAGCGCTGCTGATGCAATCCCAACTGGGGCTGACCTTCATACGCAGCATGGCCGTGCTCGATCTGCAGGGCCGCGTGCTGGCGAGCACGGTGGTGGCTGAACTGGGTCTGCAAATCGACCTGAACCGCTTGTCCGACTTGCCGCCCGAAGGGCGCGACCGCCTGCTGCCGCTGCTGTCGGGGCGGGGACTGAGCGATCTGGCGGTTGCAGGCACCGAGCGGCGGACTCTCAACAGTGCCCCCCGGGCCGGCGTTCAGATGCTGCCGCTGCTGCGCCGCGCGACAGGCGCGCGCGGCCAGGGCTTGCTGCTGGTGGCGTTGATCAACCCGGACGCACTGGCCAATTACCAGCAGATGGCGATGTTCGGCGAAGATGGCGCGGTGTTGCTGGCCAGCTTTGCCGGGCAATTGTTGACGGTCACCGAGCAGGCGACGCTGTTGCCCGGCAGCTGGATCAATCAGCATCCGGTCTTTCGCACTTGGCTGCCGGACAAAGAGCATGGCAGCTACATCGGCATCGGGGCATTGCCAGGCCAGCAGATCGTGGCATTCCGGGTGTCGCGCACGCGGCCGCTGGTGGTGTTGGTGGAGTTGCCGCGCGAGACGGCTCTGCACGGCTGGTGGCAGCTGAACCGGATGCTGGCGGCGATGGGTCTGGCCGTTTTGCTGTTGATCGCCGGGGCGGCATTCACCGTGCTACGCAGCCACCGCAGCCGCGAGCGAGCGCGCCGAGCGCTGGATCATGCGCACGAGCAGGTGGCTTCGCGCGAGCGCGAGTTGCGGGTGTTGCTCAAAAGCGTGCAGGAACTGATCTTCCGCACCGATGAGCGCGGTGTCATCACTTACGTCAATGCTCGCTGGGCGGCCTTGAGCCCGGCACCGGCGGATCAGGCGATCGGGCGGCGTTTGCAAGATGTGGTGGTGCCGGCCGACAAATTGGCCGTGGCCGCGCTGTTTGACGCGCACGACCGTGGCGGTGTGCGCAATATCGAGGCTTCGGTGCGCGGGGACGGTGCGGCGGAGGTGGGCGCTTCGGCCGGCGTGGGTGATGGCAACCTGCGCCGCTTCGACATCGCCATCGTGCCGCTGTTGTTGCAAGGCCAAATTGTCGGTTTCGCTGGCAGTGCCGTCGATGTGACCGAGCGCTACGTGGCGCAGCAGCGCTTGCAACAGCAATTGGCCTTCACGGGGCTGCTGCTGGAGATCAGCCCCTTGCCGGTATCGATGTTTGATGCCAAAGGCCATTACGTCAGCGTCAATCAGGCCTGGGAGGATTTCACCGGTCGCTCGCGCAGCGCTGTGGTGGGTCGCCATGTCAACCTGTACACCCCGCCCGAGGAGGCCGCGATGCATGCCGAACAGGACGCGATGCTGCTGACCCATGGCGGACGACTGCGCTATGAAATGCAGCTCAAGCATCAAGATGGCACGCGCCGCGACATGGTGATCACCAAGGTGCTGGTGACCGACGAACGGGGCGGCATCAGCGGCATCCTCTGTACCTTGATGGACGTCAGCGAGTTCCGCATTGCCGAGCGCACCACCCGTGAGGCCCGGGACTTGGCCCTGGAGGCGTCGCAGGCCAAGTCTGAATTCATCGCCAACATCAGCCATGAGTTGCGCACGCCGCTGCAATCGATTCTCGGGTTTTCAGAATTGGGCATGATGCGTGGCCGCGCCACCCCGAAGCTGGCTGAAATGTTCTCCGACGTTCATGCGTCCGGGCAGCGCATGCTGGCCCTGGTGAACGACCTGCTCGACGTGTCCAAGATCGAAAGCTCGGTCGGTACTTTCAATCTGGAGCGTACCGATCTGCGCGGACTGATTCAGTCGGTGTTGCGGGAGCTGCAACCGCTGCTTGAAAAACGCCATCTGCAACTGCTGCTGCAGCTGCCTGAAGATGCGCTGAGCGCCAAGGTCGATTCGCAGCGCTTTCAGCAAGTGATACGCAATCTGCTCGCCAACGCGATCAAGTTTTCGCCCGAGGGCGGGCCGCTGGAATTGCGTGCGGGCATGACAGCGAGCGGCGAAGTCCATATCGAGGTGGCCGATCGCGGCCCCGGCATTCCGCCGGCCGAGCTGGAGCAGATCTTCGAGGCCTTTGTGCAGTCCAGCCAGACCAAGGACGGCTCGGGCGGTACCGGCCTGGGGCTGGCGATCTGCCGCAAGATTGTGGAGATCCACAGCGGCCGCATTCATGCGCGTAATCGCAGCGATGGCGGTGCGGTGTTCCACATCTATTTGCCAGGCCGCGTGGTCGGCGATACCCAATTGGACGACAACCAGTCTGGGGGATTGAACCTATAACCGGCAGTTGACCGCTCCCCACCGCCTCTGAGAGCTGATGTTTATTGAGTTTTCTCTGTCCGCACGTCATCACCATCTGGGTGAGAGCGCTACGCAGCCGATTGAGCCGCGCTACGGCACGCTGTCTGCGTTGCTTCTCCTCGTGGGCAAGAGCCCACTGCGTCGCAGCGCCTTGCCATCGCACCGCATCACAGCCCACTCAGCCGCGTTCAACTGCCGGATATAGGTTGAACTGACCCGGGCCGGGCCAACGCGTCCGGCGCGGAGTCCTGGCAGCGGCGAATTCAAGGCCTCTGAAAATATTTTCGGGAACGATGTCGGGTTTGGCGCGCGGATTTCGTTTTACCTAGGGAGGGCATGATGGTTTGCCGATGCCAGGGAGGCCCGCAAGGGGGCATCCGCAGGCCTTGATGCCCTCACTCTTGCAGCGCCAGCCGCCGTCCAGCGGAGCTTTCGCGCTGATCTGCCGCTTGAACAATGCCGCCAGCCATGAAAACTCCGATCGACCCAGATCCTGCCTCGATGTTGCATGCCGAACTGTGCATGGCCAACACAGCACGCGCCGTCTCGCAGCGCATCTTGCCGCAGTCGCAAACCGTGTCGGGATTGTCCGATTCCGCCAATTTGGGCAGTTTGCCCACGCAGCAGGGCATTCTCGAGTTACCGGATATGGCAGCGTTCGAGCAATTGCTGAGTCGCGAGCTGGGTGCCAATCGCCGTGTCGGCACGCGCTTGGCGGTGTTGCTGATCGATTTTGAGGCGGTGTTGGTCGCGTCGGCCGATGCCGCTGCCGCTGCTGATGCCGATCACCTGGACAATTTGCGGCAGATGTTGGGCCGACGTTTGCGGGCGCGCGTGCGCCACAGTGACGCGGTCATGCGCATCGGCGCGCAGCGCTTCGCTGTTTTGCTGCAAAACGTCGGGCGAGCCAACGTGCACCCGATACAGACGCGGCTGTACGGCGGCTTGTCGGCGGCCTATCAGGTGGGCTGGCCGCTGCAATCGGTGCAGCTGTTCATGGGACTGGCGAAATATGTGGACGTGCGCAGCACGGCGGCCGAGCTGATCGCGGCGGCCGAGTTGGCCTCGGGCCGCAGCGTGGCCGCAGCCGGCTGGCAAAACGTTGACGGACGCCGGGCCAATGAGTTTCACGGCAGTCCCCGCTTGCTGAGCTGAGCCGAGCCGAGCTTGGGCGTGCGGAGCGATCGGCTAAGCTTGGCCGCTCGTTCACCGATCCGCTCTCCGGGACTGACTCCGCCCATGGCCAGACTTGCGCTCAAAATTTTAGTTGCCGCCCTTTGTTCCACCGCCCTGGCGGCTTGCGTCTCGGCCCCGACTGCCGACGCTCAAGCGACTGCGGCCAAGGCCCCCAAACTGCTGGTTTTCATCGTCATCGACGGCCTGCCGATGCGCCAGGTGCTGGCCTACCGTGACCAATTGCAACCGGATGGCTTCAAGCGCTTCCTGGAGCACGGCACTTGGTACGCCAATGCCCATTACGGCCACGGCCATACAGTCACGGCAGCCGGCCACGCGACGATGCTGACGGGGGCTTACCCTCAACGCACCGGCATCATCAGCAATGAATGGCGTGACCCCAAGACCGGCGAAGCGGTCTATTGCACCAGCGACGCGGCCTACAGCTACATCGACAACAAGACCGCCGCATTGGCCGGCACCAGCCCGCGCAATTTGTTGGCCGAGACGGTCGGCGATGTACTGCGCGAGGCCGACCCTGCCGCCAAGGTGATCGCTGTTTCTGGCAAGGACCGTGGTGCCATCTTGCCTGCCGGCCACAAGGGCACGGCCTATATGTACATGAGCGAGAGCGGCCAGTTCGCTTCCAGCACCTACTACATGCCCAGCCATCCGCAATGGGTCAAGAGCTTCAATGCCGCCAAACCGGCCGATGCCTTCTTCGGCAAGGCCTGGAAGCCCTTGCTGCCGGAGGCCGCTTATGCCCGCTCGGTGCCGGACGGCCAGAGCTGGCAGGTCAACTCGGGCAACGGCAACAAGCTGCCGGCCATTCTGGGCGACAAGCATGACAAACCCGGCCCGCTGTTCTACGCCAACATCTTGCCAACACCGTTCGGCGACGAGCTGACGCTGGCGTTTGCGCGGGCCGCCGTCGCGGGCGAGGGGCTGGGTACGCGCGTGGGCGCGATTGCCGGGGCCAAGACCGACATCCTCTCGGTCAGCCTGTCCAGCCACGACTATGTCAACCATGCGTTCGGGCCGGAATCGCGGCTGTCGCACGACCATTTCCTGCAGCTGGATCGCCACCTGCAGGGCTTTTTCGAATATCTGGACGCCAAGGTCGGTGCCGGCAACTATGTGGCGATGTTGACCGCCGACCACGGCTTTGCCGACACACCGGAATGGGCCAAGTCGCAGGGCCGCGACGCCGACCGCATCAATCCGACCCAGGTGCTCAGCTGGGTCAATGCCGGCTTGGTCAAGAAGTTCGGCGATGGTCGCTGGGCCAAGGGCTTTTCGGCTGCCGGGCTGCTGTTTGACGACGTGCTGATGGCGGAGCGCCGCGTCAAAGCCGCCGATGTTTACCAGGAAGCCAAAGTCTTGCTGTTGCAGTTGAACGGCATCGCCGATGTCTTCACGCTGGCGCAATTGCAGGGCGACGACCGCAGCACGCCGTATCTGGAGGCGATGCGGAGGTCTTGGCACCCTGACCGTGCGGCACCGCTGCAAATCGTCGTCAAGCCGGGCTGGCTGTTCGGCTCACGTGCGGGTGGCAGCTCGCACGGCACGCCCTATGCCTATGACACCCACGTGCCCATCCTCGCCTGGGGGCCGCGCTGGATCGGTGCCGGCGAAGTGACCCAGCCGGTTGACGTCACCGACATTGCGCCGACCTTGGCCCAGCTGCTCGGCCTGCGCACGCCTGCGCAGAGCCAGGGCAGGCTGCTGCCAGCCGTTGACTGAATAGCCGTACCGGCCCGCCGGGGCGCATACCCGCCACAAGTCAGCACGCAGCTGCTGTCTTGTGGCGGGCTCAGAATGCAGGGCACCGCTCTGGCCTAAGTTGAATGACTTGTGGGTCAGACCGCCCGAGCGCTAGCGAGTAGCTCTGGCCTAAGCTGAATGACTTGTGGGTCAGACCGCCCGAGCGCTAGCGAGTAGCTCTGGCCTAAGCTGAATGACTTGTGGGTCAGACCGCCCGAGCGCTAGCGAGTAGCTCTGGCCCCAACTGATTAAAGAGAGATTCATTTTGTTTGCCTGGTTCGAAAAACGCATCAATCCCTTCCCCGACGTACCGCCCCCACAGCCGCCCAGCGGCTTTTTTCAATTTATCTGGGCTGCCACGCAGGGTATGCGACCGCTGATTCTGGCGATGACCTTGTTGACGGCCTGCATCGGTGCGTTCGAGGCCTTGCTGTTTGCCATGCTGGGCTCGGTGGTGGACTTTTTGAGCAAGGTGCCGGCCGACCAGTTGTGGTTGACTGAAAAATCGAATCTGCTCCTGCTCGGCGGCATTTTGCTGGTCAGCCCGCTGCTGATCGGCTTGCAAGCGCTGTGCAAATACCAGGGTCTGGCCAGCAACTTCCCGATGCGGCTGCGCTGGAATTTTCACCGCCATCTGCTCAGCCAGAGCCTGAGCTTCTTTGCCGATGAGTTCGCCGGCCGGGTCTCGGCCAAGCTGATGCAGACCTCGCTGGCGGTGCGCGACTGCGTGCTGATCGTCACTGACATCCTCGTTTTCATCACCATCTATTTCGTCACCATGCTGGGCGTCGTCGGCAGTTTCGACGCCACGCTGCTGCTGCCCTTCCTGGCTTGGCTGCTTGCCTATTTGCTGGCGCTGGCCTTCTTTGTGCCGCGCCTGGGCAAGGCCGCCGCCGCACAAGCCGATGCGCGCAGCCTGATGACCGGGCGCATCACCGACGCGTACACCAATATCAGCACCGTCAAGCTGTTCTCCCACAGCCACGGGGAGGCCGGTTTTGCGCGCAGCGCGATGCGCGAGTTCCTCACCACCGCCTACCGGCAGATGCGGCTGGTCAGCGG
>JBIIVZ010000102.1:0-7143 GCA_044339175.1 Roseateles sp. | reverse complement strand
TTGCGGCTGCCTTCGCGCGTGTTGCGGTTCAGCAAGTGGCGAGCCCGGTGCAGCAGCGCGCCCCACCAATGACCGTAGACGACCGACTCCAGCGCCTCGCGGTTGCGGATGAACAGCTCCAGCAGGGCGCGCAGGTCGGGCGAGCTCCAGTGCTCGGCCACATAGCTTTCGGCAAAGCCGATGTCGCCCGAGCGCAGCACGGCCGAGCACAACGCCCAGTCACGGATGCGCAGTGCAGCGCGCGGCCCTTCGACCCCGCCAAAATGGGCCGAGCTGCCGTCGGGCAGTTGCACGTCCAGGCTGCCGTGGCGCAATTGGCCCAGCAAGCGGAAGACGGTGCGCGCGGCCGCCGGGGCGTCGCTGGGCAGGCTGAAGCGTTGTTTGAGCGTTGTGGTGGTCATCATGTCTGCAACCGTCAGCGGGTCACGAGTTTGTCGGGAGGACTGGGTTTGCCGAAGAACGGCACGCGCTTCAGCGCCAGGCGCAAGGCCTGCCAGTGGATTCGGGCGATCAACATCAAGCTCATCGCCGGCACCGCAAAAAAGGCGGCACGGGCCGAGGCTTCGGTCAGCGGGGCCAGCTCGCCCGAGACGCTGGTTTGCAGCAGCGGCTGGCCGGCCTCGTCTTCGTGGTCGATGCGCGCCACCGTGCGGGCACCGCGCGCGCCGCTGTGCATGAAGCGAAAGCGGTAGCGGCCGCCGACGCGGCAGAACGGCGAGACGTGAAAGACCTTGCTGGCCAACATCTCCCGGCCGTAGGCCAGGCCTTCGCCTTGCAGCAAATAGCAGTGGCGTTCGCCAAAGGTGTTGTTGACCTCGGCCAACACAGCCGCTAGCGAGCCGTCGGCGCGCTGGCAATACCAAAAGCTGACCGGCTTGAAGGTGCAGCCCAACACGCGCGGGAAGCAGTGCAGCCAGATCTCGCCGTCGGCGTCGGTGATGCCTTCGTCGGCCAGCAGGGCGGTCAACCAAGCCAGGCTGTCGGGGCCGCCAGCGCCGTGGTCGGCATCGTGAAAACTGAGCCAGCCGAAGCCGTTGCGGTGCAGCGCGGCGCAGGGCGCTTGGCGCAAGGTGCGCATCGGCAACATCAAAAAGTAGCTGCGGTAGTCGAAGGCATGCAGCGCCGGGCGCAGGCGGCGGTGGCGCACTTGGCCACGGCCGATCAGCGCTTGCTGCGGCCAAGCCAGCGTGCCTGACGGTGCACGGTCAGTCATGGCGGGCTCGCCCGGCCCCGCTCCTGCCGAGCCCATTGCTCGGTCAGTTGCTTGGCCACTTTCAAACCGGACAGCAGGCCGTCTTCATGGAAGCCATAGCGCGTCCAAGCTCCGCAAAACCACACATGGCCCTGGCCTTGCAGCAGCGGGATGTGGGCTTGCGCGGCCACGGCTGCGGCGTCGAAGACCGGGTGGGCGTAGTCGAATTCAGCCAGCTTCAGGCGTTCGTCCGGCTCGCGCACCGGGTTCAAGGACACCAGCACCGGCTGTTTGCACGGCAGCGGTTGCAGGCGGTTCAGCAGGTAATGCAAGCAGACGGCACTTTGCTCTGGCTCGCCTTGCCGGCCTGCCTTGCTGCTGCTGCCGTGCTCGTAATTCCAGGCCGCCCAGGCGCGCGGTCGTTGCGGCAGCATCGCTTTGTCGACGTGCAACAGCGCCCGGTTGCGGTGGTAGCCAATGGCACCGAGCACCTGGCGTTCCAGCGTCGACGGTTGCTCCAGCAGGCGCAGCGATTGGTCGCTGTGGCCGGCCATCACCACCTCGTCAAAACGCTCGCTGCCCTTGCGGGTGTGCACCATCACGCCGCCGCCCGCCAGCCGGGTCACGCCGCTGACGGGGGTGGACAAGCGGGCATCAGTCAACTGCGCCAACAGCTTGTGGACGTAATGCCGGGCCCCACCGCGTACGGTGAACCATTGCGGCCGGTCGGTCACTTGCAGCAGGCCGTGGTTGTGGCAAAAGCGGATCAGCGTGCTGATCGGGAAGCTGAGCATCTGCGCCGTGGGGCAGGACCAGATGCAGGCCACCATCGGCAGCAAATACCAGTCCCGGAAGGCGCGGCTGAAGCGCTGCTGGTCCAAGAAATCGCCGATCGGTTGTTGCAGTGCGGCTTCCTGGCCCGAGGCGGCCAGCGCCGTGCACAGGCTGTTGAAGCGACGCAGGTCGGCCAACATCCGCCAGAAGGCCGGGCGCAGCAGGTTGCGGCGCTGCGCAAACACCGAGTTCAGATTGCTGCCGCTCCACTCCAGCCCCTGGCCCGGGCTCTGCACCGAAAACGACATGTCGCTGGCCGCCACCGTCACGTCGAGTTGCTCGAACATCTGGATCAGCAACGGATAGGTGCGTTCGTTGAAGACCAGAAAACCGGTGTCCACGCCGAAGCGCTGGCCTTCGAGCTCAACGTCCACCGTGTTGGTGTGGCCGCCGAAGTAGTCGTTCGCCTCGAACAAGGTCACTTGCGCATGCTGGGTCAAGGCCCAGGCTGCGGAAAGGCCGGCGATGCCGGAGCCGATGACGGCGACGCGACGTTGCGCTTGGCCGTTGCGGTTCTCGATACCGTTGCCGTGGCGGCTGCCGATCTGACGCAAGAAGGGCAGCAACTCGGTGGCGTGGCTTTTGCCGTCGCTGACCGCGACACGCGCTTGGCTGGTGTGGCGTACCTCGTGACTCAAAAGGGCAGGGCCTCTGCGCACCGCAGAGGCCCTGGGAATAAAAGTAGTCGCAAGACACCTCGGAGCCAACGAGGGAGGGAGGGAGGAGAAAACAGGCTCCGGGTTTTCAGGCCCATGAAGGGGGAGTTCTTGCGACTCGAAGGAATTTAGTATTACCGAATTATTGCGGCGTGAAAAGTATTTCGGCACGCTTTGCGCAGCTTTACAAAAGCCGCCCAGCGTCGCCAGTGCGTTGGCGACGGGCTGTGTAGCGGCGCTCAAGGGTGAGCCGACGCTGCCCGTGGGCAGGGCAGCGAACGGCGGCAAAGCGGCAGTGCGTGGCATGGCGGCGGCTAACGTCTATTTCTGCGACTGGGCCAGCAGACGGTCCAGTTCGCGGGTGAAGTTGGCGCTCAGCGGGTCGGTGGTGGAGCCAAAACTCAGCACCTCGCGGCCGTCGCGGGCGATCATGTATTTGTGGAAATTCCACTTCGGCGCTTGATTGGTGCGCTTGATCAGGTCGGCAAACAACGGGTTCAGCCCGACTTTGTTCGGCAGCACCACCGACTTGGAGAACATCGGAAATTTGACATTGAAGGTGTTCTCGCAGAATTCCGCAATGTCTTTGTTGCTGCCAGGTTCCTGGTTGCCAAAGTCATTCGACGGGAAGCCCAACACCACCAAGCCCTTGTCGGCATAACGAGACGACAACGTTTCCAGCGCCTTGTACTGCGAAGTGAAGCCGCAGAAGCTGGCCGTGTTCACCACCAACACCACCTTGCCGGCGTATTGGCACAGCGGCTGCGGCTTTTCGTCTTGCAGGCGCGGCATGTCGCGTTGCAACAAGTCCGGGCAACTGCCGCCGGCCGCTTGCGCGCTGCCGACCCAACTGCAAGCGGCGGCCACGACCAAGATCGAGCCCAAAGCCGATTTGCCTACGATGGATAAAGAGGAGGAAACGTTCATGACTGTCCTGTTCAATTCAGGGTGAATGTGAACATATTAAAACAACTCATTCGATTTGTCATAGCTTTGTCTAGGACAAATGAGTCAAAATGCAGTTTTAGCTGGAGTGCCAAATGCCTGAACTTCCTGCTTCTGCCGAGCTGGCCTTGTCCGGTCTGCCCGGCATCGCCGCGGTAGAGCGTGATATCGGCATCAGCAAAGACACCTTGCGCGTTTGGGAGCGCCGCTACGGGTTTCCCGCACCGCTGCGGGATGCCGCAGGCGAGCGTGTCTACCCGGCCGAGCAAGTGCAGCGCCTGCGCTTGCTGAAGCGCTTGCTGGACAGCGGCCACCGGCCCGGCCGCGTGGTGCCGGTCGATACCGACCTGCTGGCCTTGTTTGCGCGGCCCCCGGAGCCGCCAGCAGCGGCTGCCAAGCCGGCCAGCAGCGTGGCCGCAGAGGAGTTGGGGCGCTATCTGGATTTGTTGCGTGCTCATGATGTGGAAGGTTTGCGTCGTGCCCTGTCGCAGGCCCTGTTGCGCATGGGCTTGGGGCCTTGCGTGATGAATCTGATGGCACCATTAACGACGCAGGTGGGCGCTTGCTGGATGCGCGGCGAGCTGGAAATTTTTGAAGAACACATCTACACCGAGTCGCTGCAGCAGGTCTTGCGCCAAGCGGTGCAGGCGATCCCGCAACTGGCCTTGGCCGAGCGGCCGCGCGTGCTGTTGACCACGCTGGTGGGCGAGCCGCATGGCTTGGGTCTGCTGATGGTCGAGGCCATGTTGACGCTGGAAGGCTGCCAGTGCCTGTCGCTGGGTGTACAGACGCCGGCGGATGAGCTGCCCCGCGCAGCGGCTGCCCACCGGACTGATATCGTCGCGCTGAGTTTCAGCGGCTATTTGTCGGCCGCTGTGGTGCAGCGCGGCTTGACCGATCTGCGCTTGCAACTCGATCCGGGCATCGAGCTGTGGGCCGGCGGTCGTGCCTCGACTTTGCAGCGGCGTGCCGGCATGCCTGGCGTGAGCTGCATCATCGAGTTGGCCGAGGTGGCGAGCGCAGTGGCGCGCTGGCGCGCTGGCCATATCGCTGGAATTCCGCGGGGCGTCACAGACGCAGCCTAGAATCAAAAAAACGCTTCGAAACAGCAACCAAGGACGGACGATGCTTTACCCCGAACTTTTCAAGCAGCTTGAAGCTGTGCGTTGGAACATGGACAAGGACATCCCCTGGGACAAGTTCGACGCCAGCCAACTGACAGACGACCAAGCCCGTACGATCAAGATGAACGCCATCACCGAGTGGGCCGCCCTGCCTGCGACCGAGATGTTTTTGCGTGATAACCGTGACGACAGCGATTTCTCCGCCTTCATGAGCGTCTGGTTCTTTGAAGAGCAAAAGCATTCGCTGGTGTTGATGGAATACCTGCGCCGCTTCCGCCCGGACATGGCACCGACCGAAGCCGAGCTGCACGAAGTGCGTTTCGACTTCGACGCCGCGCCGCCGCTGGAAACGCTGATGCTGCATTTCTGCGGTGAAATTCGCCTCAACCACTGGTATCGCCGCGCCGCCGAATGGCACAGCGAGCCGGTCATTCGCGCCATTTACGAAACGCTGGCGCGCGACGAAGCCCGCCACGGCGGCGCTTATTTGCGCTACATGAAACGTGCGTTGGCCAAGTTTGGCGACGAAGCGCGGGCCGCCTTTTCCAAGGTCGGCGTGTTGATGGCCAGCGCCCGGCGCACGGCCCAAGCGCTGCACCCGACCAATCTGCACGTCAACGTCAAGCTCTACCCGCGCGACACCGTGCAGAGCCGTCTGCCCGACCCGGAGTGGATGGATTACTGGCTGAACACACAGATCCAGTTCGATGCCGTCTGGGAAAACAAGGTGGTCGAACGCATCCTGCACAACATGAGCTTGCTGATGGATCGCAGCTTCACCACCGTGCAAGACCTGAACCGTTTCCGCAAGGAAATGGCGGCCAAGGTGGCGGCTAATGCAGCGGCCAGCCCGGAAGCGCAGCCGGTTTGATCCCGCGCTGATCTGAAAAAGCCCGCTGCTCAGCGGGCTTTTTTGTGCTTTCGGTGAGGCTGACCTTGGGCCGTCCCGCGCAGCTCAGACGCTGCGGTTGCGCTTCAGCACCAGCAGGGCAAAGCAGCCGCCCGCCACGAGCAGGCCACCGATGAAATGCGGGGAAGCCAACTGTTGCACAGCGCTCAGACTGTCCTGCAGCGCCCAGGCGGCTGCTTGGAATGCGCGGGTGGAGCCCTCATCCAGCGCGGCCAGCTGATGGTGCAAACGGTCCGGGTCGGCCAACATCGCCTTCAGCGCACCGTCTTGCTGGGCTTGCAGCAGCTGCCAGACGATGGGCAGGCCGTAGAACTTGTCGAGCAGCAAACCGCCCATCCCGATGCCCAACACGACCACCGGTAAACCAAAGCGCTTCAGCCAAGCCGACGCCACCAGCACCAGCAGCAGCAACGGGGCCAGCCACAAGCTCAGCAAGACGACGCCGAACAGCACCCGCAGCACCAAGGGCAGGCTCAAGCCCAGCACGCTGACCCAAGGCATGGCGACAGCCGCAGCCCAACCGCCCATCTTGATGACCAGGCCGACAGCGATCAAGCCACCAAACAGATAGCCCACCAGCACCGCAGCCAGCGGCATCAACACTGCATGGGCCAGCAGCGGCGCGGCAATGCTTTCGCTGTGGCTGGCCGGCAGCGAGAGCCAGAACTCGACCGAGCGGTCCTGGTTGTCGCGCCGCACCAGGCCGGGCAGTTGGAACATCGCGCTGAGCCAGGTGATGGTCAGCAGCGTGCCGACCGTCGCCATCACAAAGATCAGCCCCATGCCCAGCGCCGACGTGTCGGGGTTGCCCTCGGCACTGCCGACGAACAGCAGGGCCAGGAAAATCGTCGGCGGCAGCAGCAGGGTGACCAGCCAGCCGCGCTTGTGCTGCATCCATTCGCGCAGCAGCAGCGTCGAAAATCTGTGATTCATGATGAGAGGCTCCGGTGTTTCAAGCAGCTTTGCGGTGCAAGGCAGGGTTGCGCGTCAGCGCCATGAAGAGGTCAACCAGGCTGGGCCGAAAGCGCTCGCCCAGCGCCGCCACATGCTCGGGCGGCGCACCGTCAAACAGCGCGGCCGCGCGGCCCTGCTGGCGGTAACGCAGCAGCGGGTGTGCCGCCGCGATGGCGTCCGCCGTGGCCGGGTCGTGGCTTAGCGCCACAAAGCGCTTGTCCATGTCTTCCAGGCTGATGTTGAGCACCAGGCGGCCTTCGTCCAGCATCATCACGTCGGACAACAGCGGCTCCACCTCTTCGACCTGATGGGTCGAGATCAGCACGCTGCGCTCACCGTCGCACCATTCATCGATCAGCATTTCGTAAAAGTTCTTGCGCGAAATAACGTCCAGACCCAGCGTCGGCTCGTCCAGCACCATCAACCGGGCGTCGATGGCGGCGATCAGCGCCAGATGCACTTGCGCCACCATGCCTTTGGACAAATTCTTGATCTTGTCCTTCTCGCCAACGCTGGTCCGCTTCAGCA
>JBIIVZ010000101.1:0-7172 GCA_044339175.1 Roseateles sp. | reverse complement strand
ATGACTCATTTCGAGACCTTGACGGAAACGACAAGAAAAGTGTCAAGGGAATTCGCCGGTGAGACATTTAGGTACGAACCCGTGCCGGCAGGGTCGCTGCTGATGAGCTTCAAGCTCACCGTCGGAAAGGTTGCAGTTCTAGGTGTTGCTGGATATCACAACGAAGCAATCATCTCGATACAACCCAAGGACGGGCTTTCGCGGGACTACTTGCTGCGGATACTGCCGGCTATTGCTAAATCGGGCCAAACAAAAGGCGCGCTGATGGGAGCGACACTCAACTCGTCGAGTCTGGCTGAGCTGGTAATTCCTGTGCCCTCCATGGCAGAACAACTGCAGATAGTCGCCAAGGTCGATGAACTGATGGCGCTGTGCGACCGGCTGGAGGCGCAACAGGCCGACGCCGAGGCCGCCCACGCGCAGCTCGTCAAAGCCCTGCTCGCCAGCCTCACCTAAGCCCGCGACCCCGCCGACTACCGCGCCAGCTGGCAACAATTGAGCGAGCATTTCCATACGCTCTTCACCACCGAGGCGAGCATCGACGCGTTGAAGCAGACGGTGTTGCAGTTGGGGGTAATGGGGAAACTGGTCGAGCAGGTCAAAGTCAACGAACCTGCGCATGACTATCTGCACAAGCTAGGTATCAAGTCAGAACCGCATCACTTGTTAGGGTGGGCAACAGTGCCGCTCGGAGGCCTGGGCAATGTTCTCGGTGGAGCAACTCCAAGCAAGGCCAACCCCGCCAACTGGATTGGGGACATCCCCTGGGTTTCACCCAAGGACATGAAACGGCCACTGATCGCTGATGCTGAGGACCATGTGTCCGTTGCTGCAGTTGAAGGGTCGGCACTGAAGTTCATTCCGGCAAATAGCATCTTGATGGTTGTGCGTGGAATGATCCTGGCTCACTCCTTCCCCGTGGCGCTCACAGCCCGAATAGTGACCATCAATCAAGACATGAAGGCACTGGTGCCACCGCCCGAAGTTGCGCTCTACCTGTTGCTCTATTTGCAGGCATCGAAGGGCGATATGGTCGCGCTGGTGGATCGATCAAGCCATGGCACATGCAAACTGATTTCCGAAAAATTGTGGTCGTCTGAAGTTAAGGTGCCACCCCTCGCCGAACAACACCGCATCGTCGCCAAAGTCACTGAACTCCTGGCCCTCTGCGACCAACTGAAACTCGGCCTCGCCGCCGCCCGCCAGCATCACGCCCACCTGGCCGCCGTGCTGGTCGAGCAAGCCGTTGCCACTTGAGCCCTCAGCCCCGTAGGGCGGGTCGAGACCCGCGATTCAGCTGGCGATGGGCAGCTATGCGCTGGCAGTGAACAGACTCGCTCCCCAACCGCCGTGCGTGCCCCGGCACCACGCGGGTCGCGACCCGCCCTACGTACGCTGCCTGATGGCGGGGCGGTTGTTATCCGGCACCGCAGATAACAACCGGCAGATTCACGGTACGCCATTGCAAATCAACAACTTGGCAGCGCGTTTGTTTTCTCAAACGGCTCAGCCCCGTAGGGCGGGTCGAGACCCGCGATTCAACCGGCGACGAGCAGCTGCGCCCCGGCAGAGAGCAGACTCGCACCACAACCGCCGTGCGTGCCCCGGCACCACGCGGGTCGCGACCCGCCCTACGTACGCGGCTTGATGGCGGGGAGTTTGTTATCTAGCGCCGCAGATAACAACCGGAAGATTCGCGGTAACTCATTGCAAATCAAGCACTTGGCGGCATGGTTGTTTTCCCGGACGGGCCAGCGGGTCGGGTCAGGGCAGTGGTCATACTGACGCACGCAGGACGAACTCGACACGCTTGCTTTCAACCGTTGAGCGCCGACGTGTCGATGTCGGGGAAGCGTTGTTGCAGCGCCTGCAAACCGTCCAGGGCCCGGCTGCGCCAGCCGGGGCCTCGGCTCAGCAAATCAGCCCAGGTCTCGGTCAGCAGCTCGGCGTCGTATTCGGCCAAATACTCGATCAGTGAGGCCGCTTGTTCAAGATCCTTGCTGGCCTTGATCCTCATGTTCTGGGGCCGCTCGCCGTACACCAGCAGTTTGTGCAGCGCGTATTTTTCTGGCGGCGGCGCGTTGACCGTGATGGGGCCACGCTGGGCCAGCAGAGTCACTTGAATGGGTGCCTCCATGGAGAACTCCATGAACTTCAACGGCTGCATCGTGACGTTCAGCGCCTTGATCAGCACGGGGGTGTCGCCGCCCCTGTGCATCGAGGTCACAAAGTCGATTTGTAGGTCCCGCTCGTCCGATTTCACGTAGGTGGTGAGGCTGCGCACCGGCACAAAGCCCATTTTGAGAGCTTCGATTTCACTGCCCATGTCCATCGTCACATCTGAGGGAATAGCGATGGAGACATTGCGGCCGGCGTGAACAAAGTCGAGGTCCAAGGTTTGTGCAGCCGACTGCCAGCGTACGCCGAGATAGTTCTGATACGCCATGTAGACATGGGTGCCCACCAAGATGCCGCCGGCCTGAAAGAAGCCTGCGTCGGCGAGCCGTTCGATGATCTTGGCGTGCGCCGGGACGATGGCCGGGCAAGCGGCAGCAATCGCCTGCCGGGTGAGCTGCCGAAGGTGAGTCTTCGACTCGTCGCCCTGCCGATGCTTGTCAATCAGCTCGGTCAGCTCCTCGGAGGCCAGGCCTAGAAAAATCTGCTTCTGCTTGCCCGTCAGATCGGGCATCTGGTAATACCAGTAGTCACGCCCTTTGATGGTCTTTTTGGAAAAGCTTCCAGGCAAGGACGCGACCGAGCGAACGCCGTCCAACAGGCTTGCGCTCCTCAGCGCGGCATAGGCGGTCTGGGCGGCGGTCGAGAGCGGCGTGTGCAACATACGTCGTTATACTGAGAAAAATTTAACTCAGTATAACTATGGCTTCCGCTTGGCTGGAGGCTTGGCCAGCACGACGCAGCTTGTGCCACGCGCGCCGCAGTCAGTCACTCGACAGTGACCGACTTCGCCAAATTGCGTGGCTTGTGGTGCCCACCCGGTGCCAGGCACCTTCACATCGCTATGCGATATGAGTGGGCCCCTAAACCGAGAGACCTCGCGCGCCAAAGGCGCTGGGCGCGCCGCGCCCCAAAGTCGGTCACTCGACAGTGACCGACTTTGCGAGGTTTCTCGGTTTATCCACATCCGTCCCCCGCGCGCAGGCGGTGTGGTACGCCAGCAGTTGCAGCGGGATGACGTGGAGGATGGGGCTCAGCGCGCCGTAGTGCTCGGGCATGCGGATGACGTGCAGGCCGGGCTCGCTTTCAATTTTGGTGTCGCCGTCGGCAAAGACGTAGAGCTGACCGCCACGGGCGCGGACTTCTTGCATATTGCTTTTGAGCTTTTCCAGCAGCGCGTCGTTGGGGGCCACGGTGACCACCGGCATGTCGGCGGTCACCAGCGCCAGCGGGCCGTGCTTGAGCTCGCCGGCCGGGTAGGCTTCAGCGTGGATGTAGCTGATCTCTTTGAGCTTCAGCGCGCCTTCCAGCGCGATCGGGTAGTGCAGACCACGGCCGAGGAACAGGGCGTTTTCCTTGCGGGCAAAGTCTTCGCTCCAGGCGATCACTTGCGGCTCCAGCGCCAACACCGCTTGCACCGCCAGCGGCAGATGGCGCAAGGCCTTCAAGTGGCCAGCTTCTTGCTCGTCGTTCAAATGGCCACGCGTTTGCGCCAAGGCCAGGGTCAGCATGAAGAGGCCGACCAACTGGGTTGAAAAAGCCTTGGTCGAGGCGACACCGATTTCGGTGCCGGCGCGGGTGATGTAGGCCAACTCGCATTCGCGCACCATCGCGCTGGTGGACACGTTGCAAATGGTCAGGGTGTGCTTCATGCCCAAGCTGCGCGCATGTTTGAGCGCCGCCAGCGTGTCGGCTGTCTCGCCGCTTTGGGTAATGGTGACGACCAAAGTGCGCGGGTTCGGCACGCTGTCACGGTAGCGGTATTCACTCGCCACTTCAACGCTGGTCGGAATCTTGGCAATCGACTCCAGCCAATATTTGGCGGTCGAGCCGGCGTAGTAGCTGGTGCCGCAAGCCAGGATCAGCACTTGATCGACGTCCTTGAAGATGCCGTACGCGCCGTCCCCGAACAATTCCGGGCTGATGCCGACCACGCCTTCCAGCGTGTTGGCAATCGCCTCCGGCTGCTCGAAGATTTCCTTTTGCATGTAGTGGCGATAGGGGCCCAGTTCGGCCGCGCCGCTGTGCGCATGCACGGTGCGCACCTCGCGCTGCACTGCCTCGAAGCGGCCGGTGGTGGGCGACAACTGGCTGATCCAGTAACGGCCCAACTGCATGTCCACCACGTCGCCTTCTTCCAGATAGACGATCTGGTCGGTGACGCCGGCCAGCGCCATCGCATCGGACGCCACAAAGTGCTCGCCCCGCCCTTGATCAACGCCCACGCCCAGCACCAGCGGCGAGCCCTCGCGGGCGGCGATCACGCGGTGCGGCTCGTCGCGGCAGAACACGGCCACGGCATAAGCGCCCTTCAAACGCGGCAGCGCTTGCTGCACGGCGGCCAGCAGGTCGCCGTCGTAGAGGTGGTCGATCAGGTGGGCGATCACCTCGGTGTCGGTCTGGCTGCTGAAGGCGTAGCCACGGCCCTTCAACTCGGCGCGCAGCTCTTCGTGGTTTTCGATGATGCCGTTGTGCACCAGCGCAATGCGGCCGATGCTGTCCAGCGCGGCGTTCGGGCCGTGGCTGAAATGCGGGTGGGCGTTGTGCACCGCCGGCACGCCGTGGGTGGCCCAGCGCGTGTGGGCGATACCGGTGCCCGAGGCAATGCCGTCTTCAGCGGCCAAGCCGGTCAGCTCGGCCACGCGCGAAGTGCTGCGCGCCCGCAGCAGGCCGCCGTTCTGGTGCACCGCCACGCCGCAGGAGTCATAGCCACGGTATTCCAGCCGCTTCAGGCCCTCGATCAGGATGGGGACGATATTGCGTTGACTGACGGCCGCGACGATTCCACACATGAAGCACTCCAGAGACGGTTGGTTAACTTGGCTCGAATGGTAGGCATTGCGCCGAAATCAAAGTCGTCAAAATAACGCTGTTAATGAAATAATCCCTCACCAAGCCAAATTAAGTGCGATTTATTTCACAAACTCACACAACATGAACGAATCAACCGCTACCTTGACTCTGGATGCCGCCGACTGGCGCATCCTCGACAGCTTGCAGCGCGACGCCTCGCTGTCCAATCAAGACTTGGCCGTGCAGGCCCATGTGTCACCGGCCACTTGCCTGCGGCGCGTCAAGCGCTTGGTGGACGGCGGCATCATCGAGCGCCGCGTCGCCCTGCTGTCGGCCGAAAAGCTCGGTGCCGGCTTGACCGCCGTGGTCGAAATCACGCTGGACCGCCAGGGTGCCGAGCACTTGGCCGCTTTCGAGGCCCGCGTACTCGGCGACGAAGCGGTGCAGCAGTGCTACCGCGTCTCGCCCGGCCCGGACTTTGTGCTGATCCTACAAGTGCGCGACATGCCGGCTTATCACGCGCTGGTGCAGCGCCTGTTCACGCAGGACGCCAATGTGCGCAACGTGAAAGCGTTTTTCAGCGTCCACCGCGCCAAGTTCGAGCCCCGCGTGGCCTTGCCAAGGCCTTGAAGCGATTGCTGCGGCGTGAACACGGCCAAGCGTAGACGCAACAGCGAGATCACCGCCACAGAGGGGCCCGAAATTGACCGCTGCCAACGCCCTACCCGGCGCGGCTGGCTATAAGCAGAGGCTTCAGCATCTGCGCAGGGTCAACATGGCGGAGACAGACAGCGGCAGGGTGAGCGATGCGACACCGGCCCTCAACGCCCGCCTGTGGCGGTGCTTTGTGCAGGTCGCCCGGCCCTTTTGGCAGGCGGACGAGCGCTGGCGCTCACGCGGACTGCTGGCCCTGCTGGTGCTGTTGCTGCTCGGGCAGACGGCGTTCAACGTGCTGTTCAATCACGAGACCGGTGAGTTCACCTCGGCCCTGGCGGCCCGTGATGCACCCCGCTTCTGGGCCTCGATCGTGCGTTACACCGCCATTCTGGTGGCTGCCGTGCCGATCTATGCGCTGTATTACTACGTCCGCGACACCTTGGGCCTGCGCTGGCGCCGTTGGCTGACCGACTCGTTCCTGACGCGCTATTTTCAGCAGCGGGCCTACTACCGCCTGAACACCACGCTGCGGATCGACAACCCCGACCAGCGCATCGCCGAGGACATCAACGCCTTCACCCAGCAGTCGCTCTACTTCGCCATGGTGGTGCTCGGTGCGGTGTTGCAACTGCTGGCCTTTGCCGGTGTGCTGTGGGCCATCTCGCGCGGCTTGGTCTACTTTCTGGTCGGCTATGCCGTCATCAGCACCTGGTTTGCGGCCACCGTGTTCGGGCGCCGCTTGATCGCGCTGAACTTCCGGCAGTTGCAGCGCGAGGCCGACTTCCGCTTCAACCTGGTGCGTGTGCGCGAGCATGCCGAGGCCATCGCGTTTCACGCCGGCGAGGTGCCCGAGATGGCGGCGCTGCAGCGCATCTTTGCGGGCGTCTTCGGCAACTATCAAAAAGTGCTGCGCTGGCAGTTGAAGCTCAATCTGTTCCAGTACGCCCACAGCTTTCTGACCGTGCTGCTGCCCAGCGTGATCATTGCCCACCAGGTGCTGTCCGGCGAGCTGGAAGTGGGCCGGGCGATACAGGCGGCCGGTGCGTTTGCGGCCATCCTGAGTGCGCTGACGGTGATCGTCGAGCATTTCGAAAGCCTGAGCCGGTTTTCGGCCGGAGTCGAGCGCCTGCATGCGTTCTGGCTGGCGCTTCATGCCCAGGAGGCCAACGAAACTGCGCCCGCCGAAGCCGGCAGCGCGCAAAAAATCATCCTCCTGCCCAGCGCCACCCTCGCGCTCAAGCAACTGACGGTGTTCACCCCGCAGCGCGAGCACTTGCTGATTCAAAGCCTCAACCTGGCGGTCGAGCCGGGCGCTGGGCTGCTGATCGCCGGGGCCAGCGGGTCCGGCAAAAGCTCCTTGTTGCGGGTGATTGCCGGGCTGTGGAACACCGGCTCGGGCGAGGTGGCTCGGCCGGCCGGACCGGACATGCTGTTCCTGCCCCAGCAGCCCTACCTGCCGGTCGGCGACCTGCGCATCCAATTGCTCTACCCGCAGACCGGACGCGAGATCTCCGATGAAGAATTGCTGCGTTGGTTGGAGCGGGTCA
>JBIIVZ010000100.1:0-7202 GCA_044339175.1 Roseateles sp. | reverse complement strand
ACCCGCTCCAACATCGCTACTTCGGCTTGCCGAACGCGTGCACCGTCATGCCGGTGCACGCGTGCTCTTGCGCCTGTGAGTCCCTTGGTCGGCGTCATGCCTGGGTGGATCAGGCTTGCGTCAATCCCAACAAGATGACGCCGCACCCTGGGCAGGGTTCGCAAAAGTCGCGATCAAACAGATCAAAACACCCCACTGACCTGACGCCCATGCATCACATCTCTTTTGCAACTGACTCCGGCGCATCCGCTCGGTACCGCCGCTGCCGCGCCGCTTCGCTGATGGTCATGATCACGTTCAGGGCCCGCCTCGGCAGCGTGTTCGGTGGGCCGCTGTGTGCGTTGGCCTTGGCGCTGGGGTTGAGTGCTTGCGCTACCCCAATGTTGCCGAGTTCACCGCCCGCTGCGCTGGCGCTGCCGCCAGCTTGGTCGATTTCGACGGCTGCGCCGACCACTGTGTCTGCGGCTGACCTGTCGCAGTGGTGGCGCAACTTTGACGACCCGCTGCTGGTGCGCTTGGTGGAGCAGGCGCTGCAGTCCAACAACAGCATCCAATCGGCCCGGGCGGCGCTGCAGCAGGCGCGTGCCTTGCGGGATGTGTCGGCAGCCGGACTGCTGCCGTCCATCAGCAGCTCCGCTTCGGCCCAGCGCAGTCAAGCGGGCAGCGGCGGCACCAGCACTAGCACCGGTGGCGGCGGCGGCACCAGCAGTTTTCGCGCGGGCCTGGATGCGAGCTGGGAGCCCGATTTTTTTGGCGCGTTGCAAAGCGGCCTGGACAGCAGCGAGGCCACGGCCGCCGCAGTGGCGGCCGATCTGGGTGACACCCAAATGGTGATCGCGGCCGAGACGGCGCTGACCTACATCAGCCTGCGCGGTGCCGAGCTGAGCTTGGGCATTGCGCGAGCCAATTTGGCCAGCCAACGCGAGACCTTGCAGATCACTGAATGGCGTATGCAGGCCGGCCTGGTGACCACGCTGGAGGTCGAACAAGCGACGACAGCGGCCGAGCAGACCGCCGCGCAGTTGCCCAGCTTGCAGACCCGTTTGGCCCAATCCCGCCACGCGCTGGCGCTGTTGACCGGTCAGCCGCCCACGGCTTTGGATGCCTTGTTGGGCGCGGGCGGGCCGGTGCCGCAAGCGGCGACGGATTTGGCGCTGAGCGGGCCGGCCGAGACGCTGCGCCAGCGGCCCGACGTGCGCGCGGCCGAGCTGCGGGTCAGGGCGGCGGCGGCCCGCGTGGCGCAGGCCGATGCGGCGCGCCTGCCGAGCTTTTCACTCAGCGGCAGCTTGGGCCTCAGCGCGCTGAGCTTGGGGACGCTGGGCAATGGGAGTGCGCTGCTGGGCACGGTGTTGGCGGGAGTGGCGCTGCCCATCTTTGACGGCGGCGGCTTGAACGCGCAGTTGCGGGCGCAGCAGGCGGCCTTGGTGCAGGCGCAACTGGCGCACCGCAGCAGCGTGCTGACCGCCTTGCTGGATGTGGAGGACGCGCTGGTCGCCTTGCAAGGTGACCGTGAGCGCTTGGTTCGGCTGAGCCGCGCGGCCAATTCAGCGGCCAATGCCGAGCAGTTGGCACGCCAGCGCTACAGCAGCGGCCTGGTCGATTTTCAAACCGTGCTGGAAACCCAGCGCAGCCTGCTCAGCACCCAGGACAGCCTGGCCACCACCCGCACGCAAGTCAGTGCCGACCATGTGCTGCTTTACAAAGCGTTGGGCGGCGGTTGGCGGCCGGCCAATCTGGCCCCGCCCCTGATCCCTACCGACAACGCAGACCGGACGATTTCGCCATGAGCAAGCCCTTGGATTCTTCCTCCCCCGCAGGTCGCACTGTTCCTGCGGCAGGCAAAGTCGTCGGTGAGGGCCAAGGCCAAGATGCCGATCTGGCTGCCTTGCTGGCCGGGCCGGCGCACCCGGTCTGGTACCGCCGCCCCGCCTTCTGGATCGCGCTGGCGTTGCTGGCGCTGGCGGGCGGCGGGCTGTGGTTCTGGCAACAGCGCCAAGCCGCCAATGCGCAGCCGAGTTATTCGACGCAAGCGGCCGCGCGCGGCAACCTGACGCTGACGGTGACGGCCAACGGCACGCTGCAGCCGACCCGCACGATCAACATCGGCAGCGAGTTGTCCGGCACGGTGCTGCGGGTGGCGGTTGACGTCAACGACCGGGTCAAAAAGGGCCAGGTGATGGTGGTGCTGGACACCGCCAAGCTGAGCGGCCAGATCTTGCGTTCGCAAGCCTCGCTGGCCGCCGCCCGCGCGCGACTGGCGCAGACGGCCGCCACGATCAAGGAGGCCCGCGCCACGCTGGGGCGGCTGGAGGAAGTGGCCAAGTTGTCTGGCGGCAAGGTGCCGTCCAAGGCCGAGCTTGACGCCGGCCGTGCGGCCTTTGACCGCGCGGTAGCCGACGAAGCCAGCGCGCGCGCCGGCATCAGCGACGCGCAAGCCGCGCTGGCCACCGATGAGATCAATTTGTCCAAGGCCTCGATCCGCGCGCCGGCCGATGGGGTGGTGCTGACCCGCAGCGTCGACCCGGGCAACGCGGTGGCGGCCTCGCTGCAGGCGGTCACGCTGTTCACGCTGGCCGAAGACCTGGGCAAGCTGCGCCTGTGGGTTTATGTCGACGAGGCGGACGTCGGCTCGGTCAAAGTGGGGCAAGTCGCCAACTTTACCGTCAGCGCCTATTTGAGTCGCCAGTTCCCGGCCCGCATCACCCGCGTCGGCTTTGGCTCCACCATCACCGACAACGTCGTCACCTACCTGACCTACCTCGACGTTGACAACGCCGACCTGAGCCTGCGCCCCGGCATGACGGCCACCGCCACCATTGCCGCCACCGAGCGCCGCGATGTGCTGATGGTGCCCAATATGGCGTTGCGCTTCACGCCCACCGCTGCGGGTGCAGCGCAGGGGGCCAAGCCCGGCATCGCGTCCAGCCTGATGCCCCGGATGGGCGGCGGGCGCACCCGCAAGCCGGCCGCAGCCGGTGCCAGCACGGCCACGGCCAAGCAGGTCTGGGTGCTGCCGCAGTTGGGCCAGGGCGGCGCTGCGCCGGTGCCGGTGGCCATGGCGGTGACTCCGGGCATCAGCGACGGCTACATGACGGAAATCATCGGCGGCGATCTGCTGGCCGGCATGCAGGTCATCACCGACCAGAAAACGGCGGGGGCCAAATGAGCGCGCCGTTGATCAGCCTGCGCGGCGTGACCAAACGCTATGGCAGCGGAGCGACCGAATTGATGGCGCTGAAGGGCATCGACCTGGACATCGAGGCCGGTGAGTTCGTGGCCATCATGGGCCCCAGTGGGTCGGGCAAATCGACGGCGATGAATGTGCTGGGCTGCCTGGACACGCCGACTGCAGGCCAATACTTGTTTCAAGGCGTGCATGTCGAAGCGCTGTCGCGAGACCAGCGGGCCAGGTTGCGGCGGCGCAGTCTGGGCTTTGTGTTCCAGGGTTTCAATTTGCTGGCGCGCACTTCGGCCCAGGAAAACGTCGAGCTGCCGCTGCTGTACCGAGGCGACAGCGCTGTGGTGCGCCGCGCTGCCGCCACACGTGCACTGGCTTCGGTGGGTTTGGGCGGCTGGGAGCACCACACGCCGGCCGAGCTGTCCGGTGGCCAGCAGCAGCGGGTGGCGATCGCGCGAGCCATCGTCACCGAGCCGGCCGTCTTGCTGGCCGACGAGCCGACCGGCAACCTCGACACCCAGCGCAGCCAGGAAATCATGGCGCTGCTGCGCGGCCTCAACATCGACCATGGCATCACCGTGCTGATGGTCACGCACGAGCTCGACATGGCGGCCTTTGCGCGTCGCATGGTGCATTTTGTCGACGGCCGCATCGACAGCGACCGTATCAACTCGCACCCGACCGTGCCGAATGCGGCCCCAGCGAACGCCGCAGCCGCTGCCGCAGTCGCAGCCGGAGCAGCCTGATGCTGCTCAACACCCTGTTCCTGGCGCTGCGCTCGATCCGCCGCAACCTGCTGCGCTCCTTCTTGACCATCCTGGGCATCGTCATCGGCGTCAGCGCGGTCATCACCATGGTGACGGTGGGCAACGGCGCGACGCAGGCGATCCAGACCCAGATCACCAGCCTGGGCACCAATTTGCTGCTGGTGATGCCGGGTCAGCGCCAACCGGGCGGCGGCGGAGGTGGCGGCGGCGTGCCACAGTTCACCGAGGCCGATGCGGCCGCGATCGAGGCGCAGATCGGCGGTGTGGCGGCGGTGGCCCCGCAAGGCCGGGCCAGCGTGACCGTGGTGGCAAATGGCCGCAACTGGGCCACCAGCGTCACCGGCAGCACCAATGCCTGGTTTGAAACCGGCAACTGGAAGATGGCCAGCGGCCGCAGTTTCGACCCCGACGAGCAGCTCGCCGGTGCCGCTGTCTGCATCATTGGCGAGACGGTGCGGCGTGAAATCTTCGGCGGCACGGTCGGCCAGACCGGCCTGGGCTCGCCGCTGCGCGTCAGGCAGTTTTCTTGCAGCGTGATCGGCATCCTGGCCGCCAAAGGCCAGGGCGGCATGGGGGATCAGGATGACGTGGTGCTGGTGCCGCTGCACACGCTGCAGCGCCGGGTCACCGGCAGCACCAAGGTCAGCACCTTGTCGGTGGCGATGGAGGAGGGCAGCGACAGCGCCCCGCTGAAGGCCAGCCTGCGCGACCTGCTGCGCGAGCGCCGCAAGCTGGCCGAGGCCGATGACGACAATTTCAATATTTTCGACACCCAGCAACTGGCCGAAACCATGTCCAGCACGATGGGTGTGCTGACCAGCTTGCTGGGGGCGGTGGCGGCGGTGAGCTTGCTGGTGGGCGGCATCGGCATCATGAACATCATGCTGGTCAGCGTGACCGAGCGGACCCGCGAGATCGGCCTGCGCCTGGCCATCGGCGCGCTGGAACGCGAGGTGCTGTTGCAATTCCTGATCGAGGCGGTGGCGCTGGCCGCGCTGGGCGGTTTGGTGGGCATCGTCATTGCTGCTGCCGCGTCTTACGCGCTGGCCGGAGTGATGGGAGTGCCCTTTTTATTCGATCCGATGATCAACTTGCTGTCGTTCTTCTTTTCTGCCGCCATCGGGGTGCTGTTCGGCTACTTTCCGGCCCGTCGCGCTGCGCGCATGGACCCGATCGAGGCCTTGCGGCATGAGTGAGCGTGACTCGGCGCACTCGTGTTCCGCGCGTCGCCCGCAAACAAACAAACTCAAGCTCTGTGCGCCATCCAACAGACGAGCACTGGTGATCGGCTTATTCTTGAACCAGACGCTGCAAGTACAAGTTCATTCTCGAACCGGGCTTTGTAGCCAACCCAGCATGTTTTATTCGGAGGTCTCTCTATGAGTACGCTAAAAAGAATTTCTCTGACGACGGCCACTCTGGCCTTGGCCCTCAGCCTGACGGCCTGTGCCGGTATGTCGAACCGCGACAGGAGCACCTCGATCGGTGCCGGCATCGGCGCGGTGGGCGGTGCGGTGCTGACCGGCGGCAGTTCGGTGGGCACGGTCGGCGGTGCCGCCGTGGGTGCGGTGGTCGGCAATCAGCTCGACAAGGACAAGAAGCGTTGATTCAGCTCAGGGTCGAATAGCCCCAGTTTTGGTCATGCCGTACAGATGCCAGACGGCGATGAACATCGCCGCGATGGCCGGCCCCAGCACGAAGCCGTTGATGCCGAACACCGTCATGCCGCCCAGGGTGGTGATCATCACCACGTAGTCGGGCATACGGGTGTCCTTGCCCACCAGCATCGGGCGCAGCAGGTTGTCGACCAAGCCGATGACCAGCACGCCATAGGCCGTCAGCGCAATGCCGTGCCCGATCTCGCCTGTCAGCAAAAAGTAGAGTGCCACCGGCAGCCACACCAGCCCGGCACCCACTGCCGGCAGCAGCGATAAAAACGCCATCAACACGGCCCACAGCAAGGCTCCGCGAACATCGAGAAACCAGAACGCCAGGCCACCTAACGCGCCCTGGATGACGGCGATCAGCAGATTGCCTTTCACCGTGGCGCGGATGACGGTGGTGAACATATTGAACAACTCGTGTTTGTGCGCCGTGCTCAGGGGCATGACCCGACCGACGTTTTTCACGATCGACGAGCCGTCCCGGATCAGGAAGAACGCCAGGTAAAGCGTGATGGCCAGGCTGATGAAGAACTCGAAAGTGTTCTGCCCCATATTGAAGACCTGTGTGGCTATGAACTCGCTGCCCTGTGCCAGGGCCGTTGTCAGGCGCAATTGCAGGGCGGCAAAGTTGTCCAGCCCGACGCGCTGCAACAGTTCCATCACCGAGTCGGGCAGGGCGTTGAACATGCCCTGCAAATAGACCACCGGGCTGGCCTGGCCGGATTGAATGCGCTGATACAACAGGCCGGCTTCGCGCGCCAGCGCTGCGGTGATCAAGGCGAGCGGCAAGATCACCATCAGCAACACGATCAGCAAGGTCAGCAGCGCGGCCAAGGTACGCCGGCCGCGCAGGCGCGACAGCAAATAGCGCTGCAGCGGTCCGAACAACAGCGCAATGATGGCCCCCCACAGGATGGCCCCGAAGTAGGGCAGCAGTATCCAGACCAAGCCCGCCGTGGCCGCCGCCAGCAGCATCAGCAAGCCATATTTCTCCAGCGAGGGGGTGACGTCATCATTAATCGGCTTCATCGCCAGGCTCCAAGAGATTGCCGATAGCGGCGGCGCCATCGTATCGGCAATACAGGAGTGCGCCGAAGACGCTCAGCCGGCGACGCGCAGATGCCGGCCACCTGCAATTTTTGCGGCCGCCGTCGGGCCGCCCAGGCCCTGTTCGAGGCGACTGCGGTCGAGTACCGCAATGCGGCCACGGCTGTAGCGGATCACCCCGGCTTGTTGCAGCTTCAGCGCGGCGGCGGTAATGCCCTCGCGACGCACGCCCAGCAGGTTGGCCAGCAGCTCCTGCGTCATCACCAGCGCCTGGGAGGGCAAGCGGTCCAGCCCCAGCAGCAGACGGCGGCGCAGCAATTGGTCGATCGAGTGGTGGCGGTTGCAGGTGGCGGTTTGCGCCACCTGCGTCATCAGCGCCTGCGTGTAGCGCAGCAGCAGGCTCAGCACCGGGCCTGCGTGGCCGAGCGCGTCCTTCAGCGTTTGCGCCCGCAACCGGTAAGCCCGACCGGCGCTCTGCACGACCGAGCGGCTCGGTGTGGCGTTGCCGCCCATGACGTGGGAGATACCGACCACACCGTCCCGCCC
>JBIIVZ010000099.1:0-7249 GCA_044339175.1 Roseateles sp. | reverse complement strand
CGGTGATGTCGTTCACATGTGCGGCGGTTCCGCGCACGGTGTGCACCAAACCAGAGTCGGCGTCCACGCCGATGTGGGTTTTCATGCCGAAGTGCCACTGGTTGCCCTTTTGGGTGGAGCGCATTTCCGGATCACGTTTCTTGTCCGTATTATTGGTCGAACAAGGAGCTGCAATGATGGTGGCATCAACCGCCGTGCCGGCCTTGAGCAGTAGTCCGCGCGCAACCAACATCTCGTTGACGACGACCAGGATTTGCGCGGCAAGTTTGTGTTTTTCCAGGCGATGGCGGAATCGCAGAATGGTGGATTCATCAGGCAAACGACCGCATGCATCAAACTTGGCAAACTCACGATAGATGGGCGTATCGAAGAAGGCCTCTTCCATGGCCAAGTCGCTAAAGGTGAATCACTGTTGCATGAAGTGGATCCGAAGCATGGCATCCAAGGAAAAGGGCAGCCGGCCGGTGCGGCCTTCAGGGTAAAACGGGGCGATCAACTCGACCAGCGCCTTCCAAGGAACCACCCATTCCATCTGTCCAAGGAACTCGGATTTACGAGTTTTCTTGACGCTGAGCTTCATGTCAAAGGAGGCTTGTTTCATAGCCGATATTTTGCTTCCCGGGGCTTACGCTTGCCTCACAACTATGGGAGTTATGCAGTATTTCCCTAACGTGTTTAATCAACTGATTGAGGTTATTACACGCGACAACACGACCGCTTGATAGAGCTCGAAAGCTAAGTCCATGCACCGGACAGGTCGACAGGTTTTGGTCGAGCCAACCTCGCTGCTAGGTCGGTACCGTGACCTAGAAGCAGAGCACGCACTGCTTGCTGCACATCACGAGACAGCGCCCATCGCTCGGCCACGGTATTGCGCGACGGCTGGGGAGGGTCTGCATCCGTGCAGCGCTAGCCGACTTCATTGCAGAGGTCGAGCAGCGGATGAGCCAGATGGATCTGCTGGGGCATCCACTGGTGAAGTGCGATTTGCACGACGGCTTCGACGCCCGGATCGAGGCGATGGCCAGCCCTGCGGCCTGTCTTGTGTATCGCCAAAGAACTCGTTACCGGGCTGGACAGAAACCGCCGACGTAGACGTTAAACATGAGTCCAGTGGACGTCCAGGAGTTGGGCAGCCAAGAGCGCCTGCTCACGCGTCAACGGACCGTTGCCGAGGGGCGCGGCACATTAGTAATCTAAATCTCATGTTCCGTGATCACGGCTGAACTGGACATTTCGATGGCTCTTGCAAACGCGCTAGCGTCATTTGACGCCTGGCCCGGTGCGCTAGCAACGTTGGCTGACTTCGGATCGTTTTCGTTGCCTGCAAGTAACGATCAAAGAATTGCGAATGAAGCTGGATTTCTTCAATTAAATCAGCAATTTAGTAAATTTTTGGCTAGCAATGTTTGTTGACTTGGCTAGCCGCGTTAACTGACTTCAACAGTTGCGTTGCTGGATCGCCTGCTGTGGAACCGGCTGAGCTCGCTTCGAGTTCGGCGCTTTCGATGAGTTGCAGGTGTTTTCGCTGGTGCGGCGATAATTGCATAGGCCTTGACTTTTTGAATTTCTGACTTGGCTGGCTTTGCCAGCGCTTATTGAAGCGGCCCGTTCCCGTGTCCGCGGATCGCGGGCTTTTTTCCTTCCCGCTGCGCGTGAACGAGCCCGCTTGGCGAACTGGCCGGCGCTCACTCCCGTCGCTGCGCTTCACGTCGCTCCGGTCACTCGCACCGGCCAGATCGCCACCCTGGCACCCGCCACGCCGGATGCCGGGCCGCTGAATTCAGCTGAAGTGGTCGGTCCGGCTCGACCGCCGCGCCAGTCGCTGGCTGGCACCAGCTTGGTGGCACGTCGGCCGCGTCTCATAAATTCAAGACGCCGGGACCTCAAGCCCTGGCGGGTGCTGCGCTGCAATCGCTGCGCCAGGCGAGCCTGTCACATCGGTTGCTGGGCTGCGCGCCCTGACGAAACTGCAGCCAGCAGCGCCAGACTTGCCGGCCCACCGCGATCCCCCCACGCGCCCCCGTCCCTGGTGAGGGGGACTTGTGGGGGGATCTCAATACGGTGGGCCGGGAAGCTGGCTCACCGGTGAGGCTGCGGAAACTCAAAAACCAATACCGCCCACCCTCCGCCCGCCCCCGGGCGGGAACGAGGAGTCCGAGCAAGAGGATCAGTTGTCAGGCACACCGAATCGGTGTCCGGCTGAATTCTTGAGCAAGGAGCCCATCATGGCTTTCGTACGTGTGGAGCAGCGCAATGCGCATCTGGCCGGCTCGGTGAAGCTGGAGTTCGTCAATGGTCGCGAAGGCAAGTTGGCCAAGGCCACGCTGATCGCCATCAGCAACAACGCCCGACGCGGCAGCGGGGAAGGGCGCGAGGAAGAGCCCACCGCCATTCTCTGGACGTTGTGGGGCAAGCAGGCCGAGCATGCCGCCGAATACCTGGGCAAGGGCAGCCACGTCAACATCGTCGGCCGCCTGCGCAACAACAACCACCAGGACAACGAGGGCAGCGAGGTTTACGCCCTGAACTTCAGCTGCGAGGACATCGACTATCTCGACAGCCGCGCGGCATCCGAGGCCCGGCGCGCCAAGCAGGACGGTGGCGAAGCGCAGTCCGAGGAGCAGAGCCCAGCTTCCGCCGCAGGCCGCAGCGCTGCTCGTAGCCACAGGGCCCGCAGAGCCGGCAGTGATGCCGCCAATCATCCAACGGCTCAGACCTGAACGAGACCCACACAGGGCGGGGCGTGGCTGCGATCCGCCCGCTTGAACCCAGCGGCCGACCGACCGAGCAATCAATCAACCCATCAAGGAAGCACCATGAACACCCACACCACATTGACCACCCGTTTCGCCCGCAATGCCTTCGTGATGCGCAGCGAAACGCCCTTGGCCGAGGACCAGATGCGCCGCGCGGCACCGTCGATCTTTGCAACGGCCAAGCATGACAGCCGCTCCGCGCGCTACACCTACATCCCGACCATCGAAGTGCTGCGCGGCCTGCGCCGCGAAGGCTTCGAGCCCTTCATGGTGGCGCAGGGCAAGAGCCGCATCGAAGGCAAGACCGAGTTCACCAAGCACATGGTCCGCATGCGCTATCAGGGCCATGCCGGCGGGCCACGGCTTGCCAAGCCTGAGGCGAACGAGATCATCATGATCAACAGCCACGACGGTGCCAGCTCTTACCGAATGATCGCCGGCGTGTTCAGATTTGTCTGTGCCAATGGTCTTATCGCCGGCAGCATCTCGAACGACATTCGCATCCCGCACAAAGGCAATATCGAGGGCGAGGTGATCGAAGGCGCGTTCCGCGTGCTGGATGACTTCGAAGCGGTGGAGTCTTCGACCGAGGGTATGAAAGCGCTGACGCTGGAGCCGGCCGAGGAGCGCGCGTTCGCGACCGCCGCACTGGCCTTGCGCTATGGAGAGCGCAGCGAGGGTGAAGCGCCGGTACCAGTGACGGCCGAGCAATTGACCGAGGCCCGGCGTTCGGAGGATCAGGGCCCCAGCCTTTGGCTCGCGATGAACCGCATTCAAAGCAATGTGATGCAGGGCGGGCAGGCAGTCCGCACGGCGCAGGGCCGGCGCAGCCACACCCGGCCGGTAGGCGGCATTGACCGCACGGTCAGTCTGAACCGGGCACTGTGGGTGTTGGCTGAGGAGATGCGCAAGCTGAAGAGCTGAGGGCGCGAGTTGGACGGCGTTGGAGGGCGTTGGAGGACGCTAGAGGGCACGTGCTGGATTTCAGCCGATTTCCAGCGCTGCCCTCGGCCGCTTCCGGCACGACCACGGGAGAGAAGCTTCGTGCTTCAAAAACGTGGGCTCGCCGGCACCGCCGACTCGCCCAAACCCGGTCCTTGGCCATTGAGGCCCAGCGACCGGGCCAAAATTTCTGTCCGGCCGTCCGTGCTTGATCAACATAGCCAGCAGACCGATGACCGTTTCTGCTTCAAATTTCGCGGGTAAGCCACCACAGCCGCCACAGCCACCCCAGCCGCCACAGCCACCCGCCTGCCTACGCTGGTGCATTGCTCCCCAGATCGGCAAAGTTGCTGATCCTGACCGCGCCATCAGGGAAGCGAGCCACAACCTCCAACTGCCCGCCCATCGCTTCGATGTGGCTGCGCAGCGTTGAAAGGTACATGTCCGTGCGTTTCTCCATCTTGGCAATGGCGGGTTGCTGGACGTGAAGTACATCAGCCAGCATTTTTTGCGATAGACCACGTGCTTGCCGCAATTCGTTGAGCGGCATTTCGGCCAGCATGGCCTGCGCCTTGACCTTGGCTCGTGCTTGCGACTCCGGCGACATTTGCTGCCGCAATGCAGAAAATTTGTTAGTCATTGATCAGCCCTTCCTTTCGAAGTTGCTCCAAGTGTTCATCGTAAAGTCCGTCGGCGATGGGAACGTGGACGTCGTACCACCGCTTGTCTCCGGTCTTGTCTCCGCCGATCAACAAGATGGCTGATCGCCGAGGGTCAAACGCGTACAAGGTTCGAAACGGTCGGCCATCGTGCTGAGTGCGCAATTCACGCATGTGGCTGTGTCTCGATCCATTGATCCCGCTGCTGTGCGGAAAACCTAAATTGGGGCCGCGAGCTTCCAGTAGGCGCACCGAAGCGTCCAGCGACACCTGCTCATCTTCGGTCAGGCCAGCCCACCACTCGCCGAAATCATCTGTGTACTCAACATCCCATGTCATACAGTCAGTATGGCCTCGAAGAAATATTCCGTCAATGGAATGTTTTTAAAAAATTCACGTTGGCATCTGGGCAACGGACCAGCTTGAAAGATGGCAGCGGACTGACAGTGGTTGTCCCCGCCGATGGCGGGGGTCGGTGGCGGCTGAGGTACTTCTCGGACGCTCGTGAGAATCGGCTCAGTCTCGGCATCTGGTCCAGGGCTGCGGCTGCGGCAGCCACGCCCACGCGGCTCACCTACCTGATGAACCAGACGTAGGCCGCAGCCCACGTGGCCGCCGACGCCGCTGCTGCCGTGGCCGCATGCATGAGCCAGTTGTCCCAGGGGCGTTGCAGCCGTTCTGCCACCGGCTGCAAAAGGGCCGCAAGCCGACGCTGGCTGGCCCCGAACTCCGTGGCGAACAAGGTGCGTGCCGCGTTCGACATCGCCTGCGACTGCTCGTCCAGCGAGCGCCGGGTCAGTTCGTTGCTGCGTCGCGCAATATGTTCGAGCACGACGGTTTTGGCGTTCTCGGAGATGGCGGTCATGCGATGGTCGAACGCGCCAAGTTTGCCTGCCAGTTCATCGCTGGCCCGGGTCATCGCCTGGCTAGCTTCGTACAGCGCAGGCGTCAGCGCCTCGACCCGGTCCAACAGGCGCGCCACCTCTCCCAGCGCCTCGGCGATCAGCGCTTCTCGCGCCGTGGTCGGCTGCGTCATGCTGCGGGGATGGTTGCCTCGCCCGGCTGATGGGCCAGGCTCCGCAAGTCCAGGGCCGCAAAGCAGGCGTCGAGCTCAGGGAGCACACCCCGGGCAAGACGCTGGGTCGCCAGCCGTTGTGCCAAGGCCAGCTTCTCAGCCACCGTGTCGGCTCGGGCGATCGCGGCCTTGTAGTCGGTGGCGTCAGCAGCCAGTTCGATGAGCGACTGCTCGGAGCCACGAACGCGCGCGTAGATCTCGTTGAATCGAAGGGAGGCGGCAAGGCGCGGCTTTGCGTTGTCCGAGGCCGCGCAGTAGGCCAGCAGCGTCTCGAAGACCGTCTCGAGCGGACTGTCATCCTCGACTTGGTTGAAGACCAGACGCACCCGCTCCGGCGGCACGCCGATGCACGCCAGTTCGGCCAGCGTCGCCGCCGTGTCTTGCTGCTGCTTGCGGGCCGGTACGGTCGGCACGATGAAGCCGTCGAAGTCAGCGTGGCTGCCGCTGTAGCGCCGCATCAGCGCGAGTAGGTCTTCGACGTTGCTCGCGCCGACATCGACCACCAGGTCAGACACTGTTTGCAGGTATTCCAGCAATTGCGCAAATTGCCGTCCCCTGATCGTCATCGGCTTTCCGTCGTCGGCATTGATGCTCTCTACCGCGACGAATTGGCAGCCGGGAATGCGTGGGGCGAGCAGGTGGCGCGCCACCGTGCTCTTGCCAACGTTGCCAGAGAAATTGATCACAGCTAGTTTCATGGGAACTCCTTGGTAGGGACCAGCGGGTTGCTGGGATGGGCGTTGAAGAAGGCTTCGGCAACTTCGTGGCCGCGCGACGCGGGCGCTGCCGCAGGGGAGGGCGGCGGCGACGAGCTTGGCGGCGCGGCGAGCACAGTTCTCGCTGAGGCTGGAAGCAGGCCCGGCAGCGGCATCTTTAGCGGCACCGGCACCGGCACCTGCACGGCGACGTTGGAGCGGCCATGGAGCCGCCGCACCTCGCGCCGCAGCGCGCTCGTGCTCAGCTCAACGCCGACTTCGGCCATTGCTTCGCGGATCGACTCGTAGGTGTAGCCCATGCTGCGCAGCCGCGCGATCTCCAAGGCATAGGCTGCGGCCTTGCGGTCGGCGCGTCCGGGTTGGCGTTTGGGTTGCAGTTCCACGGCAAGCTCGCGACGGGGTTGTGAGGGGCATCACCAATTTAGGCCGATGCAGGGCAAACTGCGCGATGAATTGCAGCGGTTTTTCATCGGCTCTGCGTCGCGTTCGAGATGGCTGCGCGACAGGCTGCATCGCCTCTTGGTCGCCTGCCAGTCACTTGTCGGTCGCCTACCCGTCGTGTTTGCGTCGGCTGATGGGCAGCGTGCGACGCCTACGGTTCGCCTATGCGTCGCCTTGCGAGCAGTGCCCGGTCTGCGGCCGTCTCCGATTCGATGATTCGCGACTCAAAATCATCGGCCTGAAGCCCTCGCTTCAAGACCAAACTGAACATCAAGGTGAGTGCAGGATAGGCGGCATGCCGCCGGTTTCTCAAGTGCTGCGCACTCGCCGAATTGCCCTCCCTTGTCCTCACTTGCCCTTCCAGTTCGGTCCTTTCGTGTCCCCCCGTCGGTCAACCATGAACACCAGCTCCCACGACTTCGTCACGGTCGATATGCGCGGCTTCAAGGCCGCACTGGTGGCGCGTGCGCAGGCCCAGCGCGTCAGCGTTTCGCTGCTGGTGCGCAGCGCGGTGGCGGGCTATCTCGGCGCGATCGAATCGACCGAATCGCCGCAAGTACCGCCGTCCGCAACCCCCGATTCGGACCAGGCCAGCAGCACCGTCAAGCTGTCCATCCGACTGACCCTAACCGAAGCCAATCAACTTGCAGCCGGCGC
>JBIIVZ010000098.1:0-7274 GCA_044339175.1 Roseateles sp. | reverse complement strand
GTGGCGCTGCACAGCGACACGCTGAACGAATCGGGCTTTGTCGAGGACACGATGGCCGCCTTCAAGGGCCGCACCATCCACTGCTTCCACACCGAGGGAGCCGGGGGCGGCCATGCGCCGGACATCCTGCGCGTCGTCGGCGAGGCGAATGTGCTGCCGTCGAGCACCAACCCGACGCGGCCGTTCACCGTCAACACGATCGACGAGCATCTGGACATGTTGATGGTCTGCCATCACCTCGACGCCTCGATTGCCGAAGACCTGGCCTTTGCCGAAAGCCGCATCCGCCGCGAGACGATTGCGGCCGAGGACATGCTGCATGACTTGGGTGCCATCAGCATGTTCTCCAGCGACAGCCAGGCGATGGGCCGCGTCGGCGAGACGCAGATGCGCTGCTGGCAAACCGCCCACAAAATGAAAGAGCAGCGCGGCACGCTGGCCGGGGACACGGCCCGCCACGACAACGCGCGGGTCAAGCGCTACATCGCCAAACTGGCCATCAACCCGGCGCTGGCACATGGCATTGCGCATGAAGTGGGTTCGGTGGAGGCCGGCAAATGGGCCGATCTGGTGCTCTGGCGACCGGCGTTTTTTGGCGTCAAGCCGTCGCTGATCCTGAAGGGCGGTTATGTGGCGGCGGCCGCGATGGGCGACCCGAATGCCTCGATCCCGACGCCGCAACCGGTGCATTACCGGCCGATGTTTGCGTCCTTCGGCGGCGCGATTGCCCAAACCTCGCTGACCTTTTTGAGTCAGGCCGCGCAAGCCAACGGCCTGGCCGAGCAGCTCGGGCTGAAGCGCCGCACGGTGGCGGTGAGCGGTTGCCGCAGCGTCAAAAAGCAGCACATGGTGCACAACGACTACCTGCCGCAAATGTCCATCGATCCGCAAACCTACGAGGTGCGCGCCGACGGCGTGCATCTGCACTGCGAGCCGGCGACCGAGTTGCCGATGGCGCAGCGCTACTTTCTGTTTTGATTTTTTGACCTTTTGACTTTTTGACGGTGCGCCCCCCATGTTGATGATTCACCGATGCCTGCCGCAAGGCGACGGCTTGGCCCCTGTGCTGATCAAGCGCGCCCCGGTTGTGGCGCTGGACTGGGACCTGCGCCGGCGCAGCCGCTTCACCGCCCGCGATGAGCAGGGCCGCGAGCTGGGCGTGGTGCTGCCGCGCGGCCAAGTAGTGCGCGGTGGCGATGTGCTGCTGGCCGAAGACGGCTCGCTGCTGCGGGTAGTGGCCGCGCCGCAGCCGGTGCTGATCGTGACTCTGGCGGAAGGTGCGCCGGCGTTTGACCTGCTGCGCGCCGCCTACCACCTGGGCAACCGCCATGTACCGCTGGAATTGCAGCCCGATCGTCTGTTGCTGGAGCCTGATTCGGTGCTGGCCGAGCTGCTGCTGCGCATGGGCTTGCGGGTCGAAGAGACGCGGGCCGGCTTCGAGCCGGAAGGTGGGGCTTATGCGGGCGCAGCGGCGACAGGCGGGCATGGGCATGGGCATGGGCATGACCACAGTCACGAGCACAGCCATGGCGATCACTCACATCCCCATGCCTGAACTATGAGCAATGCGCGATGAGCGACGTGCGATGAGCGAGCTGGCCATTCCCCCGGCGCGGCTGCTGCAACTGATGTGGCTGGCCTCGCCCGCGCTGCCGGTCGGCGGGTTCAGCTATTCCGAAGGGCTGGAAGCAGCTTGCGAGGCCGGGCTGGTGACGACCGAGGCGCAAGCGAGCGATTGGTTGACCGATCAATTGCAGCTGTCGCTGGCGCGCTTCGACCTGCCGCTGACGGCGCAGGCCGCCGCGTTGTGGTCGCAAGCTGAGCTGGATGCAGAGAAGCTGCAAGCGCTGAATGACTGGATGCTGCAAACCCGCGAAAGCGCCGAATTCCGCCAGCAGACCGAGCAGGCCGGGCGCTCGCTGGCTGCTTGGTTGAAGCTGCGCCTGGACGCCGATGACGCCCGGCTGCTGTTGCTGCAAAGCCTGCAACCCGCACCCAGCTGGCCACTGGCCTTTGGGTTGGCCGCCAGCACGATCGGCGCAACGCGCGCCGAGGCCGTGCTGGCCTTTGCCTTCAGCTGGGCGGAAAACCAGGTGCAAGCCGCCATCAAGGCCGTACCGCTGGGCCAGAGCGCCGGCCAGCGCATCCTGATGCGCTTGAGCGAGGCGATCACCGCCGCGCTGGAGCCGGCACTGAGCCGCCCGGCCGCCGCTACCCAAGCCTTCACCCCGATGCTGGCCATACTGAGCGCACAGCATGAGGCGCAGTACAGCCGCATTTTCCGATCCTGAAGATCTTGAGAATGGCGGAACGGGCCTTGCCGTACCCGGCAAGCTCCGTCCCCCACTGACTAGAAAGAAGCCCCCCATGACCAGCTCATCCCTGCACAACATCCCCGGCCGCTTGAAGAAACTCCCGCCGCTGCGCGTCGGCATCGGCGGGCCGGTCGGCTCGGGCAAGACCACCTTGCTGGAAATGCTCTGCAAGGCGATGCGCGCGCGCTACGACCTGGTCGTCGTCACCAACGACATCTACACCAAGGAAGACCAGCGGCTGCTGACCGTGGCCGGCGCACTGGAGCCGGAGCGCATCCTCGGGGTTGAAACCGGCGGCTGCCCGCACACCGCCATCCGCGAGGACGCGTCGATCAATCTGGAGGCGGTGGACCGCATGCTGAAGGCCTTCCCGCAGGCCGACATCGTCTTCATCGAGAGCGGCGGCGACAACTTGGCCGCCACCTTCAGCCCCGAGCTGTCCGACCTGACGCTGTATGTGATCGACGTCGCCGGGGGCGAAAAAATCCCCCGCAAGGGTGGCCCCGGCATCACCAAAAGCGATCTACTGGTGATCAACAAGACCGACCTCGCACCTTACGTCGGGGCCAACCTCGACGTGATGCGGGCCGACACCTTGCGCATGCGCGGTGCTCGGCCGTTTGTGATGACGAACCTGAAAACACTGGACGGGCTGGACGATGTGGTGCGCTTTATCGAGAGCAAGGGTTTAATGCTGGGTTGAGAGGGTGAGAACTTTTTACTGCGCGGCAGGCCCGCTGCAGGCGGCTTTACAAAGCGCTCAGTCGCCTGCCCCACCGATAATGCGGCTAATTTTCTCGGCCACGTTCAACGTTCACCGTCCATGCCCACTGCTCCCACCCTGCACTCACTGCTCGAACAAGCCCTTGCCGACGTCCCGGCGCTGAGCCGTCAACTGCTCAATGCAATCCAGGATGAGCTGAGCGCCAAGCCGCAGTATTTTTTGCTGCAAGAAGCCTGGCGGCGAGTGCGTCACCGCTTTGCGGCAGACTTTGAACGTGGTCTGGTGCCGCTGCTGAAGCAACAGCAACAGCATCAGCAGAAGCAACAGCAGCAGCCATCGAGCAATGCCGATCCGGCCGACTCGCTCATGCTCGTCGCCAAAGCAGCCGAGCCAACCCACCCCGGCGCGCTCACCCTGGTTGATGAACAACAGGCGCGCCAGCAAGTGGCCATCGCACGGGTCAGCGCTGCCATTGAGGATCACAACCGGATCGAGCTTCATCAGCTGGACAATCTGTTCGCGGCACTGCGCGGCACCGCCAAACCGCGCAAGCACGACAACCCACTGCGTCCGGCGATATTTGCGCAGGCCTTGCACCGCAGCTTGATGGGCTCCGAGCTGGACGAGTCAACCCGCTACGCTTTGATGAACGCCACCGCCCAGCCGATGGCACAGAGCCTGGACCGGTTCTACCAAGCGCTGTGCCAGCCACTGCAGGCGGCCGATCTCGGCCGCATGGTGCTGAACCACGGGGCCAGAAAGCAGGAGCCCAAGGTCGCAGCGCACTTTGCCCAAGTGACGCATGTGGTGCCTGTGCCGCAGCCGAACGAGCCGGCCACGCTGGCCGGCCTGTCTCGGCGCGTGCAGTTGCAGCTACAGCAACAACAACCACACCGCAACGAAGCCGCACCGGCCAGCGCAGCGCAGCCCACCTTCATCGCCAAGCCCGGGCCGGACATGCTGAGCCGCTTATACGAGCAGATCCTGACCGACCCGCGGCTGCTGCCGCCGCTGAAGGCCTTGCTGGCGCGGCTGCAAGTGGCGGTGGTGCGCCTGGCCCGCCTCGACGGCAGTTTGCTGCACCGCCAGAACCATGCGACCTGGCTGCTGCTGAACCGGGTGGCGGCACACGGCATGGCCTTCGAGCGCGCAGACGACGCGCGTTTGCTCGATTTTTTGAAATTCATGGAGGCCCAAGCCGAGCAACTGATTGAAGCCAGCCGGCCCAGCGAACTGCTGTTCGAGCAGGCGCTGCAAGCGATTGATCAGCATCTGAGCCGGCAAGCCCGCCAGCGCAGCGAAGACAGTAGCGCCGCGCTGGCCTTGCTGGAGCGCGAACAGCTGCGCTCGCAATGGCTGCCGCTGCTGCGCGAGCAGATCAAGGAGCAAATCGTCGGCGCGCCGCTGGGCCCACAGCTGCATCGGTTTCTGCCCGACGTGTGGGTGCTGGTGATCGTCCAGGCCATGGTCAAACATGGCCACGAGGCACCGGCCGCGCACGCAGCCATTCAATGGGTCGATCAACTGCTGCACAGCTTGCAAGATGCCCCCGGCGAGCGCGGCCGCCAAGCCCTGATGCAGCGGCTGCCGGGCTTGATCCAGGCCTTGCACACCGGTTGCGACACGATTGCCCTGCCCGCCGCCGAACGCGAGCCGATCTTGCAGGAGTTGATGCTGCAACACGGCCGCCTGCTGCGGGGTTTGAGCGGGCTTTCCGAACCTGCCGGCCCACTGGCCGCCACGCCCTTGCCCGGCCTGACCCAAGCCATGTTTGCACCCACGCTGACCGAAGAGCAATTGCTGCAGCGCTTGCTGGATGAGCGTGAATCGCAGCTGCCCGAACATTGGGCGCACAAATCGGTTGACCGCGGCGAATTGCCCACGATGCCGCTGCAGCTTTACGAACAGGCCGAAGCAGGTGCGGCGCAGGCGGCTGTGGCCGCCTGGATGGAGGGGCTGCTTCTGGGCAGTTGGCACCACCTGTTCATTCAGGGCGAATGGCTGACCGCGCAAATTGCCTGGGTCAGCGACAGCGGCAAGTACTTCCTCTTCGTGGGCCAAGACGCCGAAGAACGCCACTCGCTGACGCGCGGTGCGATTGAACAACTGCTGACCCACGGCCTGATCACCAACTTGGACGAAATAAGCGTGCTGCAGCTCGCCATGGACACGTTGACACAGGCCCTGGACGATGAGCGCTGAGTTGCGCTGGGCGCTGACCGGCCTAGCGCTGCTGTGGTTGAGCAGCCACGCCGCCGCGCAAGCGACGCTCAACGAACCGGCAGCAGCAGGGGCGCTGGCGCAAACGGGGGCAAACACGCAGGCAACCACGCGGGCAATTACACCGGAAGTCGCGCAGGAAATCATGCCAGCCGTCACGGCGGCGGCACTCGCCAAACCGAAGATCGGCCTGGTGCTGTCCGGCGGCGGTGCGCGCGGGCTGGCCCATGTCGGCGTGCTCAAGGTGCTGGAGCAAGAGCGCATTCCGGTCGACATGGTGGTCGGCACGTCGATGGGTGCCATCATCGGCGGGCTTTACGCCAGCGGCATGTCGGCGCAGGACTTGGAGCGCGAGTTGCTTTTGATCGCCTGGGACAAGGTCTTCGCCGGCCGGGTTGACCGCCAACAACTGTCACAACGCCGCAAAGAAGAAGATTTCGAGTTTTCCGCCGCCGTCGAACTCGGCATGCGGGACGGGCAGATCCGCGTCCCGCAAGGCACGCTGTCCAGCCGCGGCCTGGAGATCCTGCTGCGCCGCTTCACCCTGTCCGTGCGCCAGGTGACGGACTTCGACGCGCTGCCGACGCCGTTCCGCGCCGTCGCCACCGACATGGAGACCGGCAACCAGGTCGTGCTGTTCGAAGGCGACCTGCCCCTGGCGATGCGCTCCAGCATGAGCGTGCCCGGCGTATTCGCGCCGACCGAAGTGGACGACCGTATCCTCGGCGACGGCGGTCTGGTCAACAACTTGCCGGTCGACGTGGCACGCCGTCTGGGCGCGAGCCGGCTGATTGCCGTCAATGTCGGCACGCCGTTGTCGGGGCGCAAATCGCTCGACTCCTTGCTCGGGCTGACCGGGCAGATGATCAATATCCTGACCGAACAGAATGTGCAGCGCAGCCTGTCCACGCTGTGGCTGGACGACGTGCTGATCACGCCCCGGCTGAACGAGTTGTCGTCGGGCGACTTTGCCCGGACCCGCGAGCTGATTGCCATCGGCGAACAGGCGGCGCAAGAACTGCTGCCACAACTGCGTTCGATGGCGTTGGAACCGGTCGCTTATGCGGAATGGCAGTTGGCACGCACGCGCAGCAACCGCAACAAACCGGGGCTGACGGCGATTGCCTTCGAAGGGACCGAGCGAACCGAACCGAACCGCTTCAAGGCGCAACTGGAGTCGCAGCCTGGCCAAGTCTTCGACACCGACCGCGCCGAACGCGATGCCCAGTTGCTGGCTTCATCCGGCGACTACGAGCGGGTCGATTACCACGTCGAAGATCGAGGCCCGGACGGCGGCAACACCCTCGTCTTCACCATGGACGACAAGACCTGGGGGCCCAACTACTTTCGCGTCGGCCTGGATCTGAGCACCGACTTCGCCGGGGAAAGCGCCTTCAATCTGCGCATCTCCCACAACCGGCATTGGCTGACCTCGCTGGGCACCGAGTGGCGCAACCAACTGACCATCGGCCAAACGCCGCGCTTGTTCAGCGAGCTGTACCAGCCACTGAGCTTCACGATCGGCAAGTCCAGCGACTGGTTCATCTCCGGTTGGGGGGATTTGGAGCGCAGCAATTTCAATGTCTACAACACCGACACGGGCCAAGCACTGGCGCGCATGCAGCGCAAGGGTGCTTCGCTCGGCTTCGACATCGGTCAGCCCTGGGGCCGCTTGGGCGAAATTCGCCTGGGCTTGGTCCAGCAATGGTGGGGCCTCACGCCGAACCTGATCAGCTTTGACGCCTCGAACGGCAGGTTCGACCAGTCTTGGCGTGAGACCGGCTTGCGCTTGAAGGCGGTGGTCGACCAGCTGGACTTCCCCAGCTTCCCGCAAAGCGGTTATCGCGTGTTGTTCGAGGCCGTCGGCGGCCGCCAGAGCGGCGGTCAGGCCGGACAAAACAAGATCCGCAATGCCAGCTTCAACCGCGCCGAGGTGCAGGCCACCTGGGTCACCAGCTGGGGCCCGCACAGCTTGAACCTGAACACCCGGGCGCTGCTGGCCGACCAGGCGAATG